>CAZGRT010000014.1:0-7719 GCA_964528225.1 uncultured Thermodesulfobacteriota bacterium
GCGAGGGAGCGTGAGCGGACGAGCCGCGTATTGGCGACCATCCCGGGCATCGAGCCCCTCCCGTCCCGGGCCAACTACCTGCTGCTGCGCCTTGCCCCCCCGGCGCCCGGCGCCACGACGCTCTACGACAGCCTCGCCCGCCGGGGCATCCTCGTCCGTCACTGCGGCAGCTTCGGGGTGGGGGAAGAGCACGTGCGGATCGGCCTTCGCACGCCGGAGGAGAACGATCGGCTCGTCGCCGCCCTCCGAGAGGAAACCGCCTCCGCACGCGGCGAAGTCCCCTGACTCCGATGGCGTTCACGGCTGCCGACCTGCTCCTGGCGTGGGCCCTCGACGCTCTCCTCGGCGACCCCCGCTGGATCCCCTGGCCCCACCCGGTGGTGCTCGTGGGACGCGCCGCCGAACGGCTCGAGGCCCGCCTTCGGGTCCCCGGGCTCCCACCGTCCCGCCTCCTCGAGCGGGGCGCCTACTTCTGGCTGCTCGTGGTGGGGGGCACGGCGGCAGCCGCGGGGATCCTGCTGTCGGCCGCCCAGGCGGCGCACCCGTGGCTCGGACGAGTTCTTGCCGTGTACCTCGCCTACTCCTGCCTCGCCACGCGGGCCCTCGACACCGAGGCACGCGCGGTGGCGACGGCCCTCGAGCGAGGCCGACTGCCGGAGGCCCGGCGGTGCGTGGCCCGCATCGTGGGCCGAGACACCGACACGCTCTCCGAAGCGGGCGTGGCCCGCGCCGCCGTGGAGTCCGTGGCCGAGAGCACGTCGGACGGAGTGGTGGCCCCGTTGTTCTTCCTCACCGCGGGGGCGGCACTGGGGTGGGGCCCGCTCCTGGCGCTCGCCTACAAGGCGGCCAACACTCTCGACTCCACCGTGGGCCACCGGGACGAGCGCTACGAGCACTTCGGCAAGGTGTCCGCCCGGGCCGACGACGGGGCGAACTGGATCCCCGCGCGGGCCACCGCGCTGTTCACAGCGGCCGCGGCGCAGTTGCTGTGGCGCCGCGGCGCGGACGCGCTTCGCGTGACCCGACGGGACGCACGGAAGCACGCGTCCCCGAACGCCGGGTTTCCCGAGGCGGCCTTCGCGGGTGCCCTCGGGGTGCGACTGGGCGGTGAGAACACGTACGGCGGCATCCCCATCGAGGCCCCGGTCCTCGGAGAACCCGGAGCGGAGCCGTCGGCTTCCCACATCGGCGCGAGCCTGGGCCTCCTTTGGGCCGTTTCGGCCGCGGCGGCCTCGACGGGAGCGGCGGCGCTGGTCCTCCTCTCCTGAAGGACCGTTCCTCCCGCCGCCAACCGTGCGGAAATCCCGGTTTTTCAAGGCTTCTGCCGTTGACACGGTTTCGGGGCATCTGCTAACGTAGCGGCTCTTTGCTGCGCCCGGAAGTTCCCGTTATCAGAGGGTTTTTATGGAGTTCCCCCTGGCCGACGAGATCCTCCGACACCTCCTGGAAGCTCGGGGGAGCCCCGTGTCCGGCCAGCGGATCGCGTCGCGTCTGGGCGTCACCCGGGCGGCGGTCTGGAAGGGCGTGGTGTCCTTGCGGGGAAACGGCTATCGGGTGGAGAGCGTGCCGGCCCGCGGGTACCGCCTCGACGGGGGGCCGAGGGGAGTGCGGCCGGGAGAAGTGGCGTTCCGCCTGCGCACCCGGCGCATGGGACGCTGCATCCACCACCTGGAAAGGGTCGACTCCACCAACCGGGAGGCCGAGCGTCGCGCCGCCGACGGCGCCCCCGAGGGGACCCTCGTGCTGGCGGAGCACCAGACGGCCGGGCGCGGCCGCCTCGGGCGCACCTGGCTCGACAGCCCGGGCAACTCCCTCCTGTTCAGCCTTGTGCTCCGACCGCCGATCGCCCCGGCGCTGGCCCCGCCCCTCACCTACGTGGCGGCCGCTTCGCTCGCCGAGACCCTGGCGGGCTCGCTCGCCGCGGGGCGCGTCGGCGTGAAGTGGCCCAACGACGTGCTGGTGGACGGCCGGAAGGTGGCGGGAATCCTCCTGGAGATGCGCTGCGAGGGCCTGCGGGTGGACCACGTGATCCTCGGCGTCGGCGTCAACGTGGGGGGGCGGGCCGAGGATCTGCCGGGACCCCTGCCGGGACGCCCCGCCACCGTCGCGGAGGTCGCCGGCCGGGAAGCGCCCAGCCGGAGCGAACTGCTGTGCACCTTCCTGGAGACGTTCGAGGAACTCTACGACGAGTTCCTCCGCCAGGGGCTGGAGGCGGTGCTGCCGCGGTGGAACCGGTGGTTCCGTGCCCAGGGAGCCGAACTCCGCGTCCGCACCGCCTCCCGGGTACTGGAGGGCAGGGCCGGGGGCCTGGACGCCGACGGAGCCCTCCTGCTCGAGGTGCAAGGGGGCGGCACGGAGCGGATCTTCGCGGGCGAGATCGACGAGAGCACGACGAGGCAGACGTGAGCCAACGCAGCCTCCTCCTCGTGGTGGACGTGGGCAACACCCACACGGTGCTCGGCGTGTACGAGGGGGAGGCGCTCCTCGGCCACTGGCGCATCGCTTCGGAGTCCCACCGCACCCGGGACGAGATCGGGGTGCTCCTGCGCAGCCTCTTCGAACTCGAGGGGATCCGCGTCGCGGAGATCACGGGGATCGCCGTCTCCTCGGTGGTGCCCGCGCTCACGCCGACCTTCGAGGAGGTGGCCCGGGACTACTTCGACCGCAAGCCCGTGGTGGTGGGGCCGGGCATCCGGTCGGGAATGCCGATCCTCTACGAGGACCCCCGGGAGGTGGGCGCCGACCGCATCGTCAACGCGGTGGCGGGCTACGCCAAGCACAAGACGGCCCTCATCATCGTCGACTTCGGCACCGCCACCACCTTCGACTACGTCAGCGCCGAGGGCAGCTACATGGGGGGGATGATCGCGCCCGGCCTGGCCATCGGCATGGAGGCGCTGTTCACGCGGACGAGCAAGCTCCCCAAGGTGGCGCTGGCGAGACCGCCCCGGGTGCTGGGCCGGAACACGGTCAACTCGATGCAGTCCGGGATCCTGTTCGGGTACGCATCCCTGGTGGACGGGCTGATCGAGCGACTCACGGCCGAAGTGGGAGGCACCCCGCTGGTCATCGCCACCGGGGGACTGGCCGGGGTCATCGCGGCCGAGACGAAGCACATCCACCACGTGGACGAGTTCCTGACGCTGGAGGGACTCCGGATCCTCTACGATCGAAACCCGTGAGGCCCGCCGCGGGGCAGGGCTCGAACGGCCCCGCGCTCCACGGTTCGCGCTTCACGGTTCACGCAACGGAAAGGAGCGGGCATGAAGAAGTTCGAGACGGGCAGTATCCGGAACGTGGCCCTGGTGGGGCACGGGAGTTCCGGTAAGACGAGCCTCGGGGAGGCCATGCTCTTCACGGCCGGCGTCACCAGCCGCCTCGGCAAGGTGAACGACGGGACCTCGGTGTTCGACTTCGAGCCCGAGGAGAAGAGCCACAAGCTGTCCATCTCGACTTCGGCCGCGTCCCTGGAGCACAAGAAGAACAAGATCAATCTCCTCGACACCCCGGGCTACGACGTGTTCCTTTTCGAGGCCCAGGCCGCGCTGCAGGCCGTGGATGCCGCGGTGCTGGTCGTCAACGGGGACTCGGAGCTGAAGTTCGAGAGCGAGAAGGTTTGGCACTACGCCGACGAGTACGGCTTGTCCCGGGCGGTCTTCGTGAACCGCCTCGACAAGGAGAACTCGAGCTTCGACAACGCGCTCGAGGCACTGCGCTCGTCCTTCGACGCCACCTTCGTGCCCGTCCAGATCCCGATCGGCGCAGAAGCCGGTTTCAAGGGGTACGTGGACCTCCTGCGCATGGTGGCGTGCACCTTCTCGAACGACTCCGGCAAGCCCGCCGAGGGGCCGATCCCCGCGGAACTCGCCGACGCGGCCAAGGCGGCCCGGGACGGCCTCATCGAGCACCTGGTGGAGACCGACGACGTCCTCATGGAGAAGTTCTTCGACGGGCAGGAGATCGGCGACGAGGAACTGGCGACGGCGCTGCGCAAGGGCGTCGTCTCCCGGCAGTTCGTTCCCGTGCTGATGGGCGCGGCGCAGAAGAACATCGGCGCCGTGGCGCTGCTCGACCTGATCGTCGCCGCCTTCCCCTCCCCGGTGGATCGGGGGCCCGTGAGCGGCAAGGGCCCCGGCGATGCGGAGGTGTCGCTGCCGCCCACCGACGACGCCCCGTTCTCCGCCCTGGCCTTCAAGACCATCTCCGACCCCTTCACCGGCCGCCTCAATCTCTTCCGGGTGTTCAGCGGCAGCATCTCGTCGGACTCCTCCCTGTGGAACGCGACCCGGTCGGTGGAGGAACGCGTGGGCCAGATCGTCGCCCTGGTGGGCAAGGAGACGAAGCCCGCCACCGCGGCCGGCGCCGGCGACATCGTGGCGGTGGCCAAGCTCAAGGAAACGACCACCGGAGACACCCTCTGCACGAAGGCGAAACCCGTGGTGTTCCCGCACCCGGTCGCCCCCGAGCCGCTCATGACCTTCGCCGCGGACCCGACGGCCCGGGGCGATGAGGAGAAGATGGGGCAGGGCCTGAGGCGGATGCAGGACGAGGATCCGACCCTGCGCCTGGGCCGCGAGGAACAGACCCACGAACTGCTCGTCTCGGGCATGGGCAAACTCCACCTGGACATCCTCTGCGAGCGCATCAAGCGGAAGTACGGCGCGGATGTGGAACTGCGGAAGATGAAGGTGCCGTACCGCGAGACGCTGAAGGGTACGACCAAGGTCCAGGGACGCTACAAGAAGCAGACCGGCGGCCGGGGCCAGTTCGGCGACACCTGGATCGAGATCCGTCCCCGACCCCGGGGCGAGGGGTTCCACTTCGTCGACAAGATCGTGGGCGGCGCGATCCCTCGGCAGTACATCCCCGCCGTGGAGGACGGCATCCGGGAGGCCATGGCCCGCGGCATCCTCGCGGGGTACCCGATGGTCGACGTGGAGGTGACGCTGTTCGACGGCAAGTACCACGATGTGGACTCCTCGGAGATGGCGTTCAAGATCGCGGGCTCCCTCGGCTTCAAGAAGGGGGCGAAGGAGTGCAAGCCCGTGCTCCTGGAACCCATCATGGAGGTGAGCGTCTCCACCCCGGACGCCCAGATGGGGGATGTGATCGGCGACCTCAACTCCCGGCGCGGACGCGTGCTCGGCGTCGATCCCCAGGACGGCGTACAGGTGATCCGGGCCCACGTGCCCATGGCGGAGATGCTCGAATACGCGCCGGATCTGCGCTCGATGACCTCGGGCCGCGGCGTCTTCACGATGAAGTTCGACCACTATGACGAGGTCCCCGCCCAGGCGGCAGAGAAGATCATCGCCGGGGCCGACTTCGAGGCCGAAGAGGAGTAGGCGAGCCCCGTGACCGACGCGCCAGACCCCAGGGGGCACCCTCCCCCGGAAGACCGCTCCCCGCCGGGACCCCGGCCCGCCCTGCTGTGGGGCGCACTCCTTGTGGCCTTGCTCTTCGGGGCCGTCCAGGGCATCGGCCTCCTCCTGGGCCCGCCCCCGGGTCCGGCGTTGCCGGTGGCGTCGGTGCCCCCGAAGGGGCCGGAAGCCCAACCCCGGCGCGGCCCGGACGTGGTCGAGGTGGTGGTCGGAGCCCCGGCCCCCCTGGCCCCGGGACCCGCGGAGACTCCCCGGCTCCCAGCGACCCCCAGCCCGGAGGCGCCTCCTGCCGCTTCCCCCGAAACGGCAAGCGAGCCGCCCCCCGGCGCCTCCGGCCCGCCACGGGCCCCCGAGTCCTCCGCGGCCTCGAGCGAAGGGGCAGCGGGCAGCCCTGCCACGAAGGCTCCGCCCGCACCCGCCGAGGTCGTGCCGCAGCCTCCTCCCGAGCGCGCAACGGTGGTGGAGCCGCCCGCGCCTACCCCCCTGCCGGCAGCGGCGGGCAAGGCCCCCGGCGCGGATTACGTGCTCCAACTGGGTGCCTTCCGGAGCCAGCGGTACTGCCGGGAGGCCGAGGAGACGGCCGCCCGCTTCGGCCTCCCCCACTTCCGGGAAGAACGGAGCCGCCCGGGAACCTCGTTTCGCCTGCAGGTCCGGCCAGCAGGTCCCGAGGCCGCCTCTCGGGCCGCGGCGCTGCTCGACGGAGCCGGCTACCTCTACCGGGAGACACCCGAGGGGTTGGAGGCGCGCTTCGCCCTGGAAGAGGAAGCCCGGGAGGCCGCCGACCTCTTGGCACGGGGAGGCAGCGAGGCAACCTACTCGGAGGAGAAGGGGGGCCTCTTCTGGATGGTGTACGCCGGCCCCTTCTCGGAGGAAGAGGCCAGGGCGGTGCGCGAGCGCCTGACCGGGGAGGGGGTCGAGAGCTTCCTGAGAAGGCGACGTTGATCGCCGGATTCCGCCTGCCGGACGCCATCGCCCGGTGCATCGCCCCCTCCGCCCCCGAGGTCCTCCGCCTCTCCGCGGCCCGGGGCGTCATCCCGATGCCCCCGGCCGAGCGCCTCGTGTGCCTCGCGACCCTCCTCGCAGACCCCTCCGACGACGTCCGGGGCGCCGCCCGAACCGCGTGGCGCGAGTTCCCCCCCTCGTTCGTGCGGGACGCTCTGGAGGACGGGAGGCTCCCCGAGGGAGTGCTCGACTTCGTCGCCGCGCTGAACGGCAGCGACCCCACGGTGGCCGCCGCGGTGGTCCGCCACCCCAGGGTCGGCGCCCGAACGCTGGACCGGTTCGCGGACTCCCAGGACGAGGAAGTCCTCGACTCCATGGCGCAGAACCAGCGCGCGGTGGAGCGCAGCCCCGAGCTCCTCCGGCGCCTGCTCGGCAACCCGAACCTCCACCCGGGCACGAAGAGCCGCCTCGCCTCCCTCCTGGGCGAAGTGGCGGATGCAGGCCCGCCGGACGCCGCAGAGGACCGCGAGCCGACCGAAGAGGAACTCGCGCGCGTCGCCCTCCCGGCCGACATCCCGGCCCGGCTCCTGGACGACGCCGCAGAAGGGGGCCACGAGGACCCCAAGAACCTGTATCGCCTCATCCAGACGCTGTCCGTGGCCGAGAAGATCAAGCTCGCCAACCTGGGAAGCAAGGAGGCCCGACGCCTCCTGATTCGGGACACAAACCGGGTGGTCCAGCGGGCGGTCATCCGAAGCCCGAAGGTGCGGGAGGACGAGGTCCTCCCCATCGCCCAGGACCGGACGGTGGCCGACGAGATCCTCCGGATCGTCATGGAGCGGAAGGACTGGCTGAAGGCGTACCCGATCCGTCTCGCCCTCACGCAGAACCCCAAGACGCCCGTGCCCAAGGCGCTCCGGCTCCTGGAGACCCTCCAGGACCGGGACGTCCGGCAGATCGCCAAGAGCCGCAACGTGGCGTCCCCGGTCTCCGCCGCGGCCGTACGCCTCCTGGCCCGCCGCGGCAAGTCCTGAAGCCCCCGGGAGGAATCATGGGAACACTCGTCTCCATCAACGTGAGCGACCGGAAGGGCATCAAGAAGTCCGCGGTGCCTCGGGCGGTGGTGGGCCCCGAGGGGATCGAGGGGGACGCCCACTCGGGTCCCTGGCACCGGATGGTGAGCCTGCTCGCCGAGGAGAGCATCGACAAGATGCGGAGGGCGGGCCTCTCCGTCGGAGCGGGGGACTTCGCGGAAAACCTCACGACCCGAGGCATCGACCTCCTGTCCCTGCCCCTCGGCGCTCGCCTGCAAGTCGGGGCAGACGTGATCCTCGCCCTCACCCAGCACGGCAAGGAGTGCCACTCCCGCTGCGCCATCTACTACCAGGCGGGCGAC
>CAZGRT010000015.1:0-12992 GCA_964528225.1 uncultured Thermodesulfobacteriota bacterium
GCGCTCGAGCCTCTCGCGCGACGCGCGGTCCTTCTCCTGCTTGAGCGCCTCGCGCTCTATCTGCAGCTGGAGTACCTGGCGCTTGAGCTCGTCGAGCTCCACCGGGTCCGACGTGATCTCCATCCTCAGTCGGCTGGCGGCTTCGTCCACCAGGGCGATGGCCGTGTCGGGCCGGAAGCGGTCGGCGATGTAGCGGTGGGAGAGCACCGCCGCCCCCACCAGGGCGTTGTCCTGGATGCGCACCCCGTGGTGGACCTCGTAGCGCTCCCGCAGGCCCCGGAGGATCGAGACCGTGTCCTCCACCGAGGGCTCCTCCACCAGCACCGGCTGGAAGCGGCGCTCGAGGGCGGCATCCTTCTCGATGTGCTTGCGGTACTCGTCCAGGGTCGTGGCGCCGATGCAGTGGAGCTCGCCCCGGGCCAGCATGGGCTTGAGCATGTTGCCGGCGTCCATGGCGCCCTCGGCCTTGCCCGCCCCCACGATGGTGTGGAGCTCGTCGATGAAGAGGAGGATGCGGCCCTCGCTCTCCCGGATCTCCTGGAGCACGGCCTTGAGGCGCTCCTCGAACTCGCCCCGGTACTTGGCCCCCGCGATCAGGGAGCCCATGTCCAGGGCGTACACGGTCTTGTCCTTCAGCCCCTCGGGCACGTCCCCGCGTACGATCCGCTGGGCGAGGCCCTCGACGATGGCGGTCTTCCCCACACCCGGTTCGCCGATGAGAACGGGGTTGTTCTTGGTCTTGCGGGAGAGGATCCGGATGGCCCGCCGGATCTCCGCGTCCCGACCGATCACGGGGTCGAGCTTGCCGGACTGGGCGGCCTCGACCAGGTCCCGGCCGTAGCGCTTGAGGGCTTCGTACGTGCCCTCGGGCGTCGCGCTCGTCACCCGCTGGTGGCCCCGCACCCCCACCAGGGCCTCCATGAAGCGCTCCGCGCTGATCCGGTACTGCTGGAAGAGGCGGCCGGCGTCGGATCGCTCGCCCTCCTTGAGCAGGGCGAGGGCCAGGTGCTCGACCGACACGTACTCGTCCTTGAGCCGCTTGGCCTCCTCCTCGGCCTGGATGAGCAGCCGGTTCATCCGCTGCGTCACGTAGACCTTGCCGCCCTCCACCCCGGGTCCGCTCACCGACGGGCGTTTCTCCAGGATGTGGTCCACCTTGGCCCGGAACTCGGGCAGGGGGACGTCCAGCTTCTGCAGCAGGCGCGGTACGAGGCCCTCCGCCTGGTCCACCAGCGCCAGGAGCAGGTGCTCCCCGTCCACCTCCACGTGGCCTCTCTGGAGGGCTATCTTCTGGGCCTCGGCCAAGGCCTCCTGGGATTTCTGGGTCAGCCGGTTCAGGTCCATCGCGGGCTCCCTCTCGTCCCGGCCGAAGCCGGGTTCGTTCGCATTCGTGCCCGGGACGGGCCCGGGCGCGGTGCGTAACATAAGCACCGGCTCCGGAATCGCAAGCCCCGGTCGGCCCCTCGTGGGGCTTCCCCCGAAACGACCGAGGCCCGGGAAACTCCCGGGCCTCGAAGGATCGTCCTGCGGGCGGGTGTCACCCGCCGAAGCTCCGCTGGAACAGCTCGTCCACGGCCCGCTTCCCCGCCTCGTTGAGGTTGCGGGTGCCGGTGCCGCAGATGGTCTTGTGGGCGACGACCGGGACCTGTTCCACCCAGGTGTCGTTCTTCCACGTGAACCAATGGCCCTTCGCCTGGTCGAAGACGTGGAGCGGGCGGTTCCACATCTTGGCCAGTTCCGCCGCCCAGCCCGTGCCGCCCTTCACCGTGCCGTCCCCCTGGATCTCGCCCACCACGAAGACCTGGAAGCCGGCGTTCACCTGGTGCCAGATGCTCTGAAGGATCTGGCGCATCCAGGGGCGGGACGAATAGTCCCGGTGGAGGCGCTTGGATACCTCCGCCATGCTCACGTCGCCCTTGGCCAGGTCCGCGGTCGCGAGCTTGCGGGTGTGGAGGTTGCGCTGGATGTGGTGTCCCTCGAAGGTGAGGTTGACCTCGGCGACCGCGAAGCGGGCGGCAGCGGCTCCGAAAGCCTCCTCGGCGCCCCGCGCGCCTCCGCTGTACAGGGTGATTTCGCTCGGATTCATGGGGTGCCTTCCTTTCTCGCGGCTTTCTCCTGCGCGATCGATTGCGGTGTCGCCGATGTGGCGAAGGGAAAAGGGGACGCTTTTTAGCGGATGGCCGTTGCCGGGTCAAGGCGAATCCTCTTTCCTCGGCGAACTGGGCTGGCTCGGGTGCGGGGCCGGAGGGAGCGCCGAGGGTGCCCCGGACCCTTCCTTGACACCCGAAAACAGCGGCGGGTATCGTACCGGCCCCGGGGCCCGGAAAGGAGCCATTTTGCGCGCTGTTGCGGTGATACCAGCCCGCCACGCCTCGACCCGGTTTCCCGGCAAACCCCTCGCACCCCTCCTGGGCCGCCCGATGATCGCCTGGGTCGTGGAGGCGGCCCTGACGGCATCCGCGATCGAGGAGGTCTGGGTGGCGACGGACGCGGAGGCCATCGCGCACGAGGCGGAAGCGGCCGGGGCCCGGACCATCCTGGTCACGAGCGAGTGTGCCAGCGGGACCGACCGGGTCGCGGCGGCTGCCCGCTCGGTGGCGGCGGACGTGTACGTCAACCTGCAGGGAGACGAGCCGCTGGTGGAGCCGGAGGACATCGACGCCCTGGCGTCCGTGTTCCGCCGGGAGGCCGGGACCCGGATGGCCACCCTGGCGCGCCCCCTGGATCGCCCGGAAGACCTCGCCTCCCCGGACGTGGTCAAGGTCGTGTGCGACGCGGCCGGCTTCGCCCTGTATTTCTCGCGCTCTCCGATCCCGTACTGCCGGCACCGCGGGGCTGGAGCCGCTTCGGGGAAGACGCCGGTGAGGCCGCTGCGGCACCTCGGGGCGTACGCGTTCCGGGCGGAGGCCCTGAGGGCATTCGCGGGGCTCCCCCCGGGAGATCTCGAGCGGACGGAATGCCTGGAGCAGTTGCGAGCCCTCGAGGCCGGATGGAGGATTCGGGTCCTCCCTGCCCGGGGCGAATCGTTGGGGGTGGATCGCCCGGAGGATCTGCTGCGCGCGGAGAAGGCGATGCGGGCGCGCTTCGACCCCGGACGGCTGGGCTGTTGAGTCACGTGCCGCAGGATCGCCACCAGGCGAGCGCGGGCCGATCGAGGGGCTGAGCCCCGGGGAGAGAGGATGCGCACCAAGTTCATCTTCGTGACGGGAGGGGTCCTCTCGAGCCTGGGGAAGGGGCTGGCGGCCGCGAGCCTCGGGGCCCTTCTCGAGGCGCGCGGGTTGACGATCACGCTGCTCAAGATGGACCCGTACATCAACGTCGATCCCGGCACCATGAACCCGTTCCAGCACGGGGAGGTGTTCGTCACGGACGACGGGGCCGAGACCGACCTGGACCTGGGACACTACGAGCGGTTCACCCGGGCGCGCCTGAGCGTGAGGAACAACTTCACGACGGGACAGGTGTACGACACGGTCATCGGAAAGGAGCGCCGGGGCGACTACCTGGGGGGGACGGTCCAGGTCATCCCCCACATCACCGACGAGATCAAGCGACGGATCACCGACGCGGCCCAGGGGGTGGACATCGCGATCATCGAGGTGGGAGGCACGGTGGGCGACATCGAGAGCCTCCCGTTCCTCGAGGCGATCCGGCAGTTCCGCGTGGAGGCCGGAAGCCGCAACGTCATGTACATCCACCTGACCCTGGTGCCGTTCATCGCGGCCGCCGGGGAGGTGAAGACCAAGCCCACCCAGCACAGCGTCAACGAGCTGCGGCGCATCGGCATCCAGCCCGAGGTCCTCATCTGTCGGACCGACCGGAACCTCTCGGCGGACATCAAGCGGAAGATCGCGCTGTTCTGCAACGTCGACGCGGACGCGGTCATCACCGCGAAGGACGTCACCAACATCTACGAGGTTCCCCTCAACTTCCATCAGGAAGGTCTCGACGACAAGGTGGTCGAGGTGCTCAACATCTGGACCGGGCGCCCGAAGCTCGACGAGTGGGAGCGCATCGTGGAGGTCATGCGCTTTCCGAAGGCCACCGTCCGCATCGGGATCGTCGGGAAGTACGTGGACCTGAAGGAGAGCTACAAGAGCCTGTCGGAGGCGCTCGTCCACGGCGGCATCGGAAACCAGTGCCGGGTGGAGTTGGACTACGTGGACTCCGAGGCGGTGGAGCGGGACGGCCTGCCCGAGGTCCTGTCGCAGGTCGACGGGATCCTCGTGCCCGGAGGTTTCGGGCAGCGCGGCACCGAGGGGAAGGTCCGCGCGATCCAGTTCGCCCGGGAGAAGGGGATCCCGTTCTTCGGGATCTGCCTCGGCATGCAGTTGGCGGTGGTGGAGTTCGCCCGGAACGCGTGCGGGCTCGGAGGCGCGAACTCCTCCGAGTTCGACGAGCGTTCCCCGGCGCCGGTGGTCGACCTCATGCCCGACCAGGTAGGGGTCACCAAGAAGGGGGGCACCATGCGGCTCGGTGCATATCCGTGCCGGGTCCAGGAGGGCTCCCGGGCCTTCGACGCCTACCGCGCCAAGGAGATCAGTGAGCGCCACCGCCACCGTTACGAAGTGAACAACGCCTACCGTGAGGCCCTGCAGGAGAAGGGAATGGTCCTGTCGGGGCTCTCCCCCGACGGGAAGCTCGTGGAGATGGTGGAGATCCCGGACCACCCCTGGTTCGTGGGATGCCAGTTCCACCCCGAGTTCAAGTCGCGCCCCATGTCCCCCCACCCCCTGTTCCAGGCCTTCATCGGGGCGAGCCTGGTGGCGCGGCGGTCCCGGGACCCGCAGTGAGCGCAGTCCGGGTCGGCGGGGTCCGGATCGGCGGGGGGGAGCCCCTCTCGCTGATCGCAGGGCCCTGCGTACTCGAGAGCGAGGAACTCGCGCTCGAGACGGCTTCGCGGCTTCGGGACATCGCCGGGCGAATGGGGATGCCCCTGGTCTTCAAGGGCTCCTACGACAAGGCGAACCGGACCCGGCTCGGCTCGTACCGGGGACCGGGCCTGGAGCGGGGTCTCGAAATCCTCGCGCGGGTCCGCACGGAGGTCGGTGTCCCCGTGCTCGCCGACGTGCACTCTCCCGAGGAGGCGCTCCGGGCCGGACCCGTTCTGGACTGCCTCCAGGTGCCCGCGTTCCTCGCCCGCCAGACGGACCTTCTGGTTGCTGCGGGGCGCTCCGGCAAGGCGGTGAACGTCAAGAAGGGTCAGTTCATGGCGCCGGAGGACATGGGCTTCGCGGTGGAGAAGGTAGCCGCCGGCGGCGCGGGGGGCGTGCTGCTCACGGAACGGGGGACGACCTTCGGGTACCACTACCTGGTGGTCGATTTCCAGGGCATGGCGCGCATGGCCGAGCACGGCTGCCCCGTGGTCTTCGACGCCACCCACTCGGCCCAGACGCCGGGTGCCGGGTGCGGCGCGTCCGGGGGCGACCGGCGGCAGGCGGCGGTCCTGGCCCGGGCCGCGGTGGCGGTGGGAGTCGACGCCGTGTTTCTCGAGGTGCACCCGGATCCCGACCGGGCGCTGTGCGACGGGCCCAACTCGCTCGCCCTCGACGGCCTGGAGGTTCTTCTCGGGCAGCTCGCGGCGATCGACCGTGCCCGGCGGGAGGCCCTTTGAGCCGCATCGAGTCGGGCCGGCGGGTCCTTCGGATCGAGGCCGAGGCGATCCTCTCGCTGGCCGAGCGGCTGGGACCCGAGTTCGACGACGCCGTGGAGGTCCTGGGGGAGTGCGGGGGCAAGGTCGTCCTGACCGGCATGGGGAAGAGCGGACTCGTCTGTCGGAAGATCGCGGCGACCCTCACCTCCACCGGGACCCCGGCGTTCTTCCTGCACCCCGCCGAGGGGGTCCACGGCGACCTGGGAATCCTGACCCGGGGCGACGCCGTCGTTTGCCTCTCCCGTTCGGGGGAAACGCGGGAGGTGGTCGACGTGCTCCCGGTGGTGCGGCGTCTGGGCCTCCGGCTGGTGGCGATCACGGGGAGCGCGGCTTCCACCCTGGCTCGCAGGGCCGCGGTCCACCTCACCGTTCCCGTGGAGCGGGAGGCGTGTCCCCTCAACCTCGCCCCGATGGCGTGGAGCACCGGTGCCCTGGCCCTCGGGGACGCCCTGGCTGCCGCGGTCATGGAGCGCAAGGGCGTCACGGCGGACGACTTCGCGCGAGTCCACCCGGCCGGCGAACTGGGGCGGCGCCTCACCCTGCGGGTGGAGGATCTGGCGTACGCCGGCGACCGCGTGCCCCGGGTCTCGCCGGAGACGCCGATGCGGGAGGCCATCCTCGAGATGACCACGAAGCGTCTCGGGCTCACCGGGGTGTTCGAGGCCGGCGGGGCGCTGGTCGGCGTGATCACCGACGGCGACCTCCGGCGTGGCCTGGAGCGGTGGCCCGACCTGCTCGACCGGCGTGCCGGCGAGGTGATGACGCGGGATCCGAAGCGGGTCTCCCCCGGGATGCGGGCCGTCGACGCGCTGCGGGAGATGGAGCGCCACTCGGTGACCGCTCTGTTCGTGGCGCCGGAGACGGGCGCGGAGGCCGCGGGCGGGATCGTGCACATGCACGACCTGGTGAAGGCGGGGCTCCGATGACCTTGGAGCAGCGCCTCGGACGGGTGCGGTTGCTCCTCCTCGACGTGGACGGGGTCCTGACCGACGGCAGGATCCTGATCGACGACCGGGGCAACGAGACCAAGGCCTTCGACGTCACGGACGGGCACGGCATCAAGCTCCTGCAGAGGGCCGGGGTCGACGTGGGTCTTGTGACGGGGCGCCGCAGCCGCGTCGTGGAGTACAGGGCCC
The DNA here is from genome assembly GCA_964528225.1 of uncultured Thermodesulfobacteriota bacterium. Lineage (GTDB taxonomy): Bacteria > Desulfobacterota > Deferrisomatia > Deferrisomatales > JACRMM01 > CAZGRT01. The sequence goes on from CAZGRT010000015.1 coordinate 6,790, forward strand.
GGGAACTGGGCATCCGGGAGGTCCACCAGGGCGTGAAGGACAAACTGCCGGTGGTCCGGGAGATTCTCGAACGCAGGAAGCTGGGGCCGGAGGAGGTTGGATACGTCGGCGACGACGTGGTGGACCTCCCGGTGCTGTTGCAGATCGGGCTCGCGGTGACGGTTGCGGACGCGGCGGCGGAACTCAGGGATCGGGTCCACTGGGTTACCGAGCGTCCCGGAGGGCGGGGAGCGGTTCGGGAGGTTTGTGACGCGATCCTCCGGGCCCGCGGCGCGTGGGACACGGTGACGCGGCGCTATTTTTCGCCCGAGCCCCTGTGATCCGCCGTGACGCGCGCGAGCCCGGCGAGGCCTGTCCTCCCGAATCGTCGCCCCTGGTTCGCGGCCGTGGGCCTGCACCTGCTGGCGGTCCTGGCGGTGGGTGCCTGCGGGGAGGGCGAGCCGGGTCGACCGGCCGTTCCCCCGGTTACCGATCCGGGTTCGGTCTTCGAAGGGGTGCAGATGGTCCGCCAGGAGGCCGACGGCACGGAGTGGCGGCTCGACGCACGGGAGGGCCGCGCGTGGGAGGGGGAGGGGAGCGGTTGGCTCCGCGGGGTGCAGGCCGTGATGGAGCGCGAAGGGCGCTCCGTGCACCTGGAGGCCGGAGTGGCCGCGATGGAGCGCCGCGACGTGCTCTCCTTCTCCGAGGGCGTGACGCTGTCGTGGGACGGTTACCGGGCCGAGTCCGAGCGGGCGGCCTACCAGCGGAGCCGGGGCCGGATCGTCTCGTCCGAGCCGGTGCGGTTGCACGGCCCCGGAGTCGAGGTCACGGGCAGGGGGCTGGAGGTGGACGTGGACGGGAGGCGGCTCCGGGTCCTGTCCGAAGCGCACACCGTGTTTCGGGAGGCTGGGCGTTGAGAGTGCTCTGGCTGTGTGTCGTGGGGGTCTTTCTCGTGGCGTCCGGGGCGCGGGCGGCGGAGGCCCCGGGGGCTCCTCCGGTCTGGAAGCTCGGAGCGGAGCCCCTGCAGGTGGACTCCCGCACCCTGGAAGCCAAGACGGACGAGGGGGTCGTGCTCTTCGAGGGGGAGGTCGTGGCCCGTCAGGGCGAACTCACCCTCCAGGCCGACCGGGTGGAGGTCCGACTCGAGCCCGAGACCCGGGCCGTCCTCTCCGTGAAGGCTCGGGGAAGCGTCCGGTTGCAGAAGGGGGACGTGCTGGCCGCCGGGGAGGAGGCGGACTACGACGCAGCGACGGGCGTGGTGGTGCTCACCGGGAAGCCGAAGGTTTGGCGCGGCCGGGACGTCGTCGAGGGGGACCGCATCACCCTGCACCTGGCGGAGAACCGGAGCGTCGTGGAGGGCGCGCGGGCGGTCCTGTTCCCCGGGACCCCTCCCGGACGGAGCGCGCCGTGAGCGCCCCCGGTCGCCTCGAGGCCCGCGGCCTCGTGAAGCGCTACGCGAGAAAGGCCGTCGTCTGCGGCGTCGACGTGGACGTGGGGAGGGGCGAGATCGTCGGGCTCCTCGGGCCCAACGGCGCCGGGAAGACGACCACCTTCTACATGATCGTCGGACTGGTTCGCCCCGACGAAGGCAGGATCCTCCTGGGGGGGGAGGACGTGACACGGCTCCCCATGCACCTGCGCGCCCGGAGGGGCCTCGGCTACCTGCCCCAGGAACCCAGCGTGTTCCGCCGGCTGACGGTGCGCGACAACGTGTTCGGCGTGCTCGAGGCGCGGGGCGTGTCCCGCGACGACGCGGAGGCGCGCACCGAGTCGGTGCTCGACGCCCTTTCGATCCGCCATCTGGAGGATCGGAAGGCGCACCTGCTTTCCGGGGGAGAGCGTCGGCGGGTCGAGATCGCGCGTGCCCTGGCCACGGATCCGGCCTTCATCCTCCTCGACGAACCCTTCGCCGGCATCGACCCGATCGCCATCGCGGAGCTCCGGGACCAGATTTTGCATTTGAAGACCCTCGGCATCGGTGTCATACTCAGCGACCACAACGTCAGGGAGACCCTCGGCGTCTGTGATCGCGCCTATATCGTGAGCCAGGGCGAAGTGCTCGAGGAGGGGACGCCAGCGGCGATCGTAAAGAGCGCGAAGGCTAGGTCGATCTATCTCGGAGAAGGTTTTCGCCTCGATTGAGACGCCATGGCTCTTGAGATTCGACAACATGTCCGGCAGGAGATGCGCCTGACCCAGGAACTGGTGATGACTCCCCAGCTCCAGCAGGCGATCAAGCTCCTCCAGTTGTCGAGACTCGAACTCGTCGACCGCGTGCAGCAGGAAATTGAGGAAAACCCGCTGCTAGAAGAGGTCAAGGAGGAGTCCGCCAACGGCGAGGCGGAGAGCCACACCTCCGCGGCGGACGAACCGTCGGAGCCCCAGGAACCCCCGGAACCCGAAAAGCCTCCGGAGCGGGAGATCGACTGGGAGCAGTACCTCGCCTACTACGACGTCGGGAGCCTGCCCGACGCCCCGGTAGACAGCGACGACGACCGGCCCTCCTACGAGAACTTCCTCGCTCCCGAGACCACCCTGCAGGACCACCTCCTCTGGCAGTTGCGCCTGAGCCACCTCACCGCCGAGGACAAGGAGATCGGCGTCCACATCGTGGGGAACGTGGACGAGGACGGATACCTGCGGGCCACCGTGGAAGAGCTCGCGGAGACGGTGGGGGCCGCGGTCGAGCGGGTCGAGGCCGTGCTCGCCACGGTCCAGGAGTTCGACCCGCTGGGCGTAGCCTCCCGGGACCTGCGGGAGTGCCTCCTGCGCCAGGCGGTGGAGCGGGACCTCACGGACGCCGCGGTGCGGATCATCGAGCACGGGATCAAGCACCTCGAGACCAAGAACTACAAGAAGCTGGCCAAGGACCTGGGGATGGAGTTCGACGAGGTCCTGGAGGCCGCCCGGGAGATCGCGGAGCTCGAGCCGAGGCCCGGCAGGACGTTCGCCACGACCCGCGTGGAGTACGTGGTGCCCGACGTGTTCGTGGTCAAGGAGGGCGACGACTACGTCGTTCGCCTCAACGAGGACGGCTTCCCGAAACTCCGTGTTTCGCGGTACTACCAGAGCCTGCTCCAGGACAACAGCGTCGACGGCAAGGCTGCGAAGGGCTACATCCAGGAGAGGATGCAGGCGGCCCTCTGGTTGATCAAGAGCATCCACCAGCGGCAGCAGACGCTCTACAAGGTCGCCTGCTCGATCGTGAAGTTCCAGAGGCAGTTCCTCGAAGGGGGGATCACCCGTCTCCGCCCCCTCATCCTGAAGGACGTGGCGGAGGACATCGGCATGCACGAGTCGACCGTGAGCCGGGTCACGACGAGCAAGTACCTCCACTCCCCCCAGGGCACGTTCGAACTCAAGTTCTTTTTCTCCAGCGCCATCCAGAGCCGGGACGGGGACGATCTCGCGAGCCGCAGCGTGAAGGCGAGGATCCGCGAGATCGTGGCCCGCGAGGACGGCCAGGAGCCGCTGAGCGACCTGAAGATCGCGGGGATCCTGTCGAAGGAGTTCGGGCTCAAGATCGCCCGCCGCACGGTGAGCAAGTACCGGGAAAGTCTGGGGATCCTGCCCTCGTCCGCGAGGCGCCAGTTCTCCTGAGCCCCCCTTCGCCCTCCCCGGGATCAAATTGACAGCCGGGGGGGGCTCTGCTAGATTTCGGCGCTCCTTTTCAGCAGGAAATCCGGGAGGTCTGCATGAACTTGAGCATCACGTTCCGCCACGTGGACCCCAGCGAAGCCCTCAAGGCGTACGCGACCGAGAAGGTGGAGCGCCTCGGCAAGTATTTCGACGGGTTGGTCGAGGGACACGTGATCCTCGGCCAGGAGAAGATCCGCCACCTCGCCGAGGTCTCCCTGAGCGCCAACGGCATGCGGGTGGTGGCCAAGGAAGAGACCGCCGATTTCTACACGGCGATCGACAACGTGGTGGCGAAGCTGGAGCGGCAGCTCAAACGGTACAAGGAGAAGCTCAAGAGGCACCAGCCCCTGACCAACCGCGAGCGCCGTAGCGTGCGCGAGCAGATCTTCGCGTACGAGAGCTTCGAGGAGGAGGTGCCCCGGGTCATCCAGACCGAGCACTACACCACGCATCCGATGAGCGTCGAAGAGGCGGTCATGGAGATGGACCTCGCGGCGCGGCCGTTCCTGGTCTTCACAGCGGAGGACGCCAGGGTCAAGGTCGTGTACCGGCGCGACGACGGCAACTACGGACTGATCGAGCCCGAATGAGCCCTCGCGTCCGCAGAGCTTGACGGGAGAGGACGGGCGGCATGAAGTTGCTGGATTTCCTGCACAAGGAGAGGATCGCCCCTCGCCTGACCGCCCGCGACAAGGAAGGGGTCCTGGCGGAGTTGGCGGAAGTTCTCGTGGGCACGGGGCAGATCCGCAGCGCCCGGGAAGGCCTGCAGGTGCTCCTGGAGCGCGAGAAGCTCGGCAGCACGGGGATCGGAGAGGGGATCGCGATCCCCCACGGCAAGTTGAAGGAACTGCAGCAGGTGGTCGCCGTCTTCGGGCGGAGCTCCGAGGGGGTTGATTTCGACAGCATGGATGGGGCTCCCGTCCACCTGTTCTTCTTGCTGATGGCCCCCGAGAACTCCGCAAGCACCCACCTCAAGGCCCTGGCGCGGATTTCCCGCCTGCTGAAGGATCGCGGGTTCCGCGAGGAGTTGCTCCGGGCCGATTCCCAGGACGCCCTGTTCGAAATCATCTCCCGAGAAGACGAGAAGTACTGACCGAGCCCTTCGGATGCCCGAGATCACCGTCGGAGACCTCCTCCGCGACCGCGAACACCGCCTGGAACTCGAACTCCTGGCCGGCGGGGAGGGGCTGGAGAAGGGGATCCGGGTGCCTCGGATCCAGAAGCCCGGCTTGGCCCTGGCAGGCTACACGGAACAGGTCCGGCGCCACCGGGTGCAGATCCTGGGGGCGACGGAGTTCGCCTACCTCGCCACGCTGAGTCCCGAGCAACGCGACGCCAGCGTTCGCAGGGTGTTCGGGCTGGGGGTGGCGTGCTTCGTGGTCACCAAGGGGATCGAGGTCCCGCCGGTCTTCCTCGAGGAGGCGGATCGCACCCACACGCCCCTCCTGCGCACGGCCCTTCGCAGTTCGGTTCTCATCGAGCGGATCTCCCAGTTCCTGGAGGACCGGCTGGCCCCGTTGACCCGGCTCCACGGCGTCCTGGTCGACGTCATGGAGGTGGGCATCCTCCTGGTGGGCCAGAGCGGGATCGGCAAGAGCGAGTGCGCGCTAGACCTGGTGCTCCGCGGGCACCGCCTGGTCGCGGACGACGTGGTGCAGATCCGCCTCGTTCCGCCCTTCCGCCTCCTGGGCCGGGGGGAGGGCATCATCCGCTACCACATGGAGGTTCGAGGACTGGGGATCCTGAACATCCGCGACCTTTTCGGGATTACCGCGATCCGGGACGAAAAGGAGGTGGAACTCGTCATCGAACTCGTCCCGTGGGTGCAGGGAGAGTCCTACGAGCGTCTGGGCTTCGAGGAGAAGAAGCACTCGATCCTGGAGGTCGAACTGCCGTACCTGCGCATCCCGGTCGCTCCGGGCCGCAACATCTCCTCGGTCGTGGAGGTCGCGGCTCGCAATCATCTGCTCAAGCGTATGGGGCATCACTCGGCGATCCGGTTCAAGGAGTCCCTGGAAGCCGCTCTGCGGGGTGGAGGACGGCAGTGAAGCGGGTGCGCCTGGTGGTCATCACCGGTCTCTCGGGATCGGGAAAGAGTTCCGCGCTCCGGGCCCTCGAGGACCTGGGGTTCTTCTGCGTGGACAACCTCCCCGCCGAGCTGCTCCCGAAATTCCTGGAGTTGAGCGTGCTCGCGGGAGGGGAGATCCACCGGGTGGCCCTGGGCATGGACCTGAGGGAGCGCCACTTCCTCCAGCGGTATCGGGCGGCCTTCGGGGAGGTGGAGCGCCTGGGGCTCCGGCCGGAGGTCCTGTACCTCGAGGCCTCCGACGAGATCCTGGTGCGCCGTTTCAGCGAGACCCGTCGCCGGCACCCGCTGGGGGAGGAGCGGTCGATCAGCCAGGGGATCCGGGAGGAGCGGCGGTTGTTCGAGGAGTTGAAGGGAACGGCGGACCGGGTGATCGACACCTCGGAGATGACGATCCACGACCTGAAGAAGGCGGTATGGAAGTACTTCAAGCAGGGCCCCGACGATCAGACGCTACAGGTGAACCTCCTGAGCTTCGGCTACCGGTACGGGATCCCGC
>CAZGRT010000016.1:0-2382 GCA_964528225.1 uncultured Thermodesulfobacteriota bacterium
GTGGCGATGTAGCCCGGGGAGATCGTGTTGACCGTGACCCCCTTGCTCGCCACCTCCAGGGCCAGGGCTTTGGTGAACCCGTGCATGCCCGCCTTCGCGGCCGAGTAGTTCGTCTGCCCCAGCTGACCCTTCTGCGCGTTCAGCGAGGAGATGTTCACGATCCGCCCCCACTTCCGGTCGACCATGCCGTTGATGACGAGGCGGGTCATGTTGAACAGGCTGTTGAGGTTCGAGCGGATCACGTCGTTCCACTGGTCCCACGCCATCTTGCGGAACATGCCGTCGCGGGTGATGCCGGCGTTGTTCACCAGGATGTCGATGGGGCCGGCCTCGGCCACCACCCCTTCCACGCACCGCTCGCAGGAATCGTATTCCCGCACGTCCCCGAAGGCCAAGCCCACCTCGTAGCCCGCGGCCTTCTGCTCCGCCTGCCACGCCTGGGCCTTCTCGTGCTTCCCGCCGGCGTTGTAGCCGGCGAAGACCCGGGCTCCGCTCTTGGCCAGGTGCTGGCAGATCGCCGTCCCGATCCCACCGGTCCCGCCCGTGACCAGCGCCACGGTGCCGTCCAACGCCTTCTTGCTTTCCATGGGGACCCTCCTTCTCGAAAAGACTCGGCCTGCTCGTCCGGCCCCCAAACGAAAAGGGCTCTCGGGAGCACCCTATCGCGGCAACGTCCCCTGTCAAAGTCCACCGGCCCGCTGGGACTTCACCCGCGTCAGGGCGCCGGGCCGCGCAACGCGACCTGACCCTACACCGTCACTGGAGCACGTCTCCCAGGAACCGGGTGAAGAGCGCCCAGGACTTCCGGTCGGCATCCTCGCGGTAGCGCTCTCCCCCGAACACGCTGAAGGCGTGGGGCGCGCCGCCGTAGGTGACCGCCTCGTGGGCAAGGCCGGCCGTCTCCAGTTCCTTCACCAGGCCGGCGAACTGGTCCAGGGTGATGGCGGTGTCCGCGCTGCCGTGGAGGATGAGGTACTGGCCCCGGGCCTTGGCGTAGTCCTGGCCCTGGGGAGTCTCCAGCCCCCCGTGGAAGGTCACGAACCCCTTCAGGTCCGCGCCGGAGCGGGCGAGCTCCAGCACCGCGGCACCGCCGAAGCAGTACCCCATGGCCACGGCGTTGCCGACGTTCGCGCCCTTCGCCTTCGCGGTTTCCAACGCTCCGTTCATCAGAGCGCGCATCTTGGCGCGGTCGGTGTAGAGCTCCCCGGTGTGCTGGCGCCGGTCCTCCATCTTCGTCGGCCGGACCCCGGCGCCGAAGAGGTCGGCCGCGAAGACCGCATAACCCAACTCCGCGAGCATCTCGGCGCGCTTCACCTCGTAGTCGGTGAGACCGTCCCAGTCGTGGATGAGGAACACCAGGGGGGCCCCCGCCTTCGGGGAGACGTAGTACCCCTCGTAGGGCTTTCCTCCCACGTCGTAGGTGACGCTCGCGCCGCTCGCGGCGCGGGACGTCATGGGGTACAGGGCAAGGACCGCGACGACGATGATCCACGTGCGCATGGGTAACCTCCTCGCAGGGGGTGAGGGTCTTGGTCCGAGTCCGCCAATCTATCGCAGGATGAGGAGTCGGCCACCAGGGCCTCCTGCACGACGCGCTTCCCCGGAGGCGCCGGGCCCAGAGAAACCGTTGACGACGGGCTGAGCGGCGGCAATCCCCGCCGGTGCGCGGCCTTTCGCCCCCGCGGTCCACCCGGTAGACTGCGCTCACGCGAAGGGACCGTGCCGGAGGAGACCCGTGGACACCGCCATCCGATTCGAGCAGGTGGACGACTACCGCTGGCGCATCCCCCAGGAGGCCGGGATGCGGGTGCCCGGGATGATCTACGCGACCGAGCGGATGATGCCCCAGATCCGCTCGGAGAAGGCCGCAGAGCAGGTGCGCAACGTGGCGACGCTTCCGGGCATCCTGGGGGCCAGCATGGCCATGCCCGACGTCCACTGGGGCTACGGCTTCCCCATCGGCGGGGTCGCCGCCACCGACGCCGAGGAGGGCGTGGTCTCCCCCGGCGGCGTCGGGTACGACATCAACTGCGGGTGCCGCCTGCTCGCCACCGGCCTGGAGCGCTCGGAGGTGGCCCCCCGCACCCGGGACCTCCTGGCACTCCTGTTCCAGCGGGTCCCCTCCGGCGTGGGGTCCACCGGGCCGATCCGGCTCAACGCCAAGGAACAGCGGGAGGTGGTCCGCCGCGGCGCCGCCTGGGCCGTGCGGGCCGGCTACGGCGAGCCGGAGGACCTGGAGGTCACCGAGGAGGGCGGGTGCCTGGCCGGCGCGGACCCCGCGGCCGTGTCGGAGCGGGCCTACGAGCGGGGCTTCAACCAGGTGGGGACCCTCGGCAGTGGGAACCACTTCCTCGAGGTGCAGTTCGTGGAGGAGGTCTTCGA
>CAZGRT010000017.1:0-4632 GCA_964528225.1 uncultured Thermodesulfobacteriota bacterium
TGGATGTTCAACGTGGCCATCATCGTGCATAGCGACGAGGCGCTCCTGGCCTCCGGGTTCATCTTCACGGTGCACTTCTTCAACACGCATTTCCGGCCCGGGAAGTTCCCGATGGACATGGTGATCTTCCGGGGCCGGCTCCCCAAGTGGGAGCTGGTGGTCGAGCGGCGGCGCTGGCTGGATCGGCTGGAGGCGGAGGGGCGGCTCGAGAGCCGGCAGGCCCCGCCTCCGCACCCGATGCTCGACCTCTTCGGGCACTTGTTCGGCTTCACGGCCCTGGCGGTCGGTCTGGCGTGCATCGGCCTGATCGTGTGGGGGTTCCTGGCCCGCTGAGCGCGGGTCCAGGGGAGGGAACGCGAAGGGGGGCGGCCGTGGCCGCCCCCCTTCGCACGTGAGGTCACGGGCCGGGGGCGCAGACCGCGCGCAGGTGAGGCCGGGGTTCGAAGTCGGGGCTGCGCTCCGGGGTGTGGCAGTTGGGGCACGCGCCCGCGGCCTCCCCGGAGCCGAACATGCGTTCCTCCCCCCCGGACCGGACGTGGAGAGAACCGGGTCCGTGACACGCTTCGCACTGGACGTTGGTGAAGGATTTCAGAGCCGTCCAGTCGATCAGTTCGCCCTCACACTCGAAGGCCAGGGCGTGGCACGGGACGCAGTCCCCGTCGAACTGCCGCCGCCGGTCGACGAGGGTCTTGTAGGCCTTCGCGTGCCGCGTCTCCTTCCAGTGCGCGTATCGGTCCCCGTGGCATTCCCTGCACGCCGCGATTCCCACGTACTCTTTGCCGCACTCGGGGTCGTCGGGCTTGGACGCCTGCCTGGCGACCTCTTCCTGGACCGCGGAAACCTCTTGGAGCACCTTCGCCACGCGGGGGCCCACCACCGGATGGTCCGGGATCTCGAGGCGAAGCTGGACGAAGGCGTTGGAGAAGCGCGTGTCGCCGATCCTCGTGACCGCGCCCTCGGCCGCACTCGACGAGCCTGTGGGAGACAGGGTCAGGTCCAGGCGTCCCACGCTCTTGCCGCCCCGGTCCAGGTGTGTGAGATAGGAGTTGCCCACCACGATCGGCAGCGAGATCTGGTTTCGCTGGTCGCTGCCCACGATGAGGTCGATGGGTGCCTCCCCCAGGGCGACCCGTCGGCTCGCCCGCCCGATCATGTCGGTCAGAAGGATGACGACGTCAGCCCCCTGGGAGCGCAGCAGGCGCGCGACCGCGACGCCCGTCTCCAGTGGGTCGTCCACCCGGAAGCGCTCGCCGTCCGGGATCTTGTCCCGCTTCAGGTCGGCGTCGATCAAGCCGAAGATGCCCACGCGTACACCGCCGACGTCCTTCAGGAGGAATGGCTCGAAGACCGGCTTTCCCTCGGGGGTGAGCAGGTTGGCCGACAGGAAGGGGAAGCGCGCCTCGGCCCGCTTCTCCAGGAGGTATCCCAGGCCGAGGGAGAGGTCGTAGGCGCCCACGTTCCAGGCGTCGCAGTGCATCTCGTTGTGCGACGAGACGATCAGGTCCGCCACGGCCCGCCAGGGACGGACCTTGTCCGCGGGCACGGACTCGCGCTTGAAGAGCGCGTTGCCCGCGTTCACGAAGAGGACCGGCGTGCCCTCGGCCCTCACCTGTTCCAGATAGGTCGCTCGCTTGGCCAGACCGCCACGCGGGTTCTTCTTTCACCCGCAGGGCATGACCTCGCCGCGCTCGTCCGCGGAGTAGATGACGGTGAGACTGCGCTCCGCGGCAGCGGCGAGCCCCGGGGCCGGCAATCCGGCCAACGCTGCGGCCACCGCCCAGGCTGCGACCCGACGGATGTCCATGGTGATCCCTCCCTCATCGCAAACGGCCTCGATGCCAAGTACGGCGATTCCGTGCCCGGATCGTAGCAGACCCGGCCGTTCGCCGCCAAAGTCTCGGCGGGCGGTCTTCGGCCCCCGCCGCAGCGAGCTGGTGCCTTCGGAGTCGCTTGCGTTCGGATCGCGTCCTGTGCTAGTTCCACGGCCGTCTACGGGTTTACCCCGTTCCCTTTCGTTCGTCGTTCAGGAGTGGAGGACATGTTCAGAGAGATGTGGCGTCTGCTGCGCGACTTCGTTCGCGAGTTCCTCGGAACCCTGATCCGCGGGATCGTGGAGCACTGGAAGGGGTTCCTCGTCTTCTGCGGGGTCGCCGCGATCGCGATGGTCCTGCTGGTGGTCGTGGTGCTCAAGGCGACCGCATCCCCGAAGTTCTGCGGTTCGTGCCACAACATGCAGAGCTACATCGAGTCCTGGGAGCAGTCGACCCACAAGGAGGTGGGGTGCATGGACTGCCACTTCGAGCCGGGGCTCCTGGGAAGTCTCTGGGGCAAGTGGAAGGCCCAGGCCCACGTGGTCATGAAGATCACCGGCACGGCCCCTTCTCGTCCCCACACCCAGATCAGCGACGCCAGCTGCCTCCGGCAGGGCTGCCACGACACGGGCGAACTCTCGCAGGTGGACCTCACGTTCAAGGGGGTGAAGTTCAGCCACGGAACCCACCTGGGGGACCTGCGCCGGGGGAAGAAGCTCCGGTGCGTGACGTGCCACTCCCAGATCGTGCAGGGCGAACACCTGACCGTGACGGAGAGCACGTGCTTCGTCTGCCACTTCTACGATCGGGCGGCGGACCTCCAACTCGCCTCGTGCCAGATCTGCCACGTGGAGACGAAGGCCAAGATCTTCATCGACGCCAACGAGAGCCTGCCGTTCGTGCACAAGGAGTACCTGGAGCGGGGCGTGCTCTGCGCCCAGTGCCACTTCGACGTGATCTCGGGCGACGGGCACCTCAAGGACAACATCTGCGTGCAGTGCCACTCCGAGCCCGAGATCCTCTTGAGCGAGCGCGTGGCTGAGGAGATCCACCGCGACCACGTGACTCTGCACAAGGTGGAGTGCTTCCGGTGCCACTCCGTGATCGAGCACGGGATCGTGCGGCCGAAGAGCCCGCACCTGGAGGCCCACGAGGGTGAGACCGTGCAGCGGCTGGCCTTCCTCAGCCAGGGCGGCCCCGGCGGCTACCACTACGACACCAACTGCCTGAAGTGCCACTCCCTGGACCAGCACGAGGCCAAGCGCCTCATGTACATGGGCACCGGCGCGGAGGGGGTGCCCGACGTCCCGAACCCCATGTACCTGGCCCACGCGGACTGCGGCAGCTGCCACATCGCCCTGCGCAGCACCGAGACAGGGCTCGACTTCACCCTGCGCCTTAACTACGACGAGGTCATCAAGTCGTGCTCCGACTGCCACGGCGAGGGGTACGACGACATGGCCAAGCACTGGAAGAAGATCCTCGGCGAGGAGACGGATCGCGCCCAGGCGGCCCTCGGGGCGGCCCGCAAGGAAGCGGCCGGAGCCCGGGGCGAAGCGGCCAAGGAGGCGGCCGGCGTGCTGGACGCGGCCAAGAAGAACCTGGACTTCGTCCGGGCGGGCTACGGGCTGCACAACCTGGACTACGCGCTCAAGGTCCTGGCGGACGTGAGGGTGAAGGCCGAGGAGGTGAAGGCGAAGGTGGTGTCCGGGTACAAGCCCCGGGAGGTGGTGTCGCCGAGCGGGTGCACCCAGCTGTGCCACTCCTGCGTGGAGTGCATCGAGACCACGCCGGTGCCCTTCGGCAACGTCCAGTTCCCTCACGACGTCCACGTCAAGGACGAGGGGTTCGGCTGCCTCGACTGCCACACGCCGCGCGAGAAGCACGGGCACACCATCCTCGGCAACTGCAACGAGTGCCACCACGGCTCCGGGGTGGGGGCGGTGGAGTGCCAGGACTGCCACGTGGACAACCACAACCTCTACAACGGCCAGAACGCCTGCGACGAATTGAGCTGCGACGTGCGCGGGGAGAAGAACCCGATGGCCGACGCCGTCACCTGCGAGGAGTGCCACCCCGAGGTGGTCGCGGACAAGGGCACGACGGTGGACGGGATCAAGAAGACCTGCCTCGAGTGCCACGACGAGGATCCGAAGTACGCCGCCATGGTGGACGAGTGGAAGGCCCAGGTCCCGGACCTGAAGATCGACGAGCTCCGCGGGCTCCTCAAGGAGACCCAGGGCATGGTCCTTCGTGCGATCCAGGAGGGGAAGTACACGTACGACGCCCAGGACCTGGTGAACAACGCGGAGAAGAACCTCAAGCTCTTCGAGACGGGCAACCCGGTGCACAACCTGGTCTTCTCCCGGGATCTGGCGAATCGGGTGCGGGCGTTGCTGGAGCAGGCCCAGAAGACCCTTCAGACCCACTCCACGGTACGCACGCTGCCCAAGTCGGAGTACCTGTGATTCGGGAGTCCCGAGACGGATAGGGGTGGAAGGGGTGGCCGAAGGGCCACCCCTTCTGCGCTCCAGGGGAGAGGAGAGCACTTCTCGGCGTCGGTTCCAGGCCGTCGCTGCCGCTGGTATCCTGCGGTCGCACCGCGGCAGGCCCTTCTCGACAGCGAGACGGTGAGATGCACGACCACCCGAACCCCGACGTACCGGATCGCAGGCTGGAGGAGATCGCCCGGGCCCTGAGGGCTCTTGAGCCGACCAGCCCCAGCGTGCGTCCCGTAAGCAAGATGCCCCGGTCGGCATCGATGCCCCAACCTTCGAGGCGCAGGCTGGCCTCTTTGCGCTTGAGCTGCTTGGACAAGGCG
>CAZGRT010000018.1:0-4663 GCA_964528225.1 uncultured Thermodesulfobacteriota bacterium
CCTCGGTCCAGGCGCGGCACGCAGGTCCCCGTCCCTATCGTCGTGACTCGAAGGCTTCCGGACATCGCCGTGAATCCGGGGGCACCGACGGGACCGGACCGTCGCCGCCGCATTCCGCCGGGACGACCCGCCGCGTCAACCCTGCTTGAGCCGCTGGGTCACCTTCACCACCCGCGCCCCGAGCAGTTCGCCCGCCCGTTCGTCGTCTTCCCCCGGGGTGCCGAGGCAAGCCGTGCCGTAGTGCCCGCCGGTCTCGATGGGGTCCCCCACCACCACCATCTCGTGGATGAGAAACGCGTAGAGCATGCTCAGGATGGTGGTCTCCTTCCCTCCCGTGTGGTGTCCCGCCGTGGCGAAGGCGGCACCCACCTTGTCCCGCAGTTTCCGTCGCACACCCACGCTCCGGTCGATCAACTCCTTCATCTCGGCGGTTGGCGTCCCGAAGTACACGGGGCTTCCCAGGACGATGGCGTCCGCCGCCGTCAGATCTTCCTTGGTGGTCTCGCCGGCCCGCTTGAGCACGGCGCCGCCCCCCGCCGCCTCGACGCCTCGCGCCACGGCGCGCCCCAGCTTCTCGGTGTTCCCGCTCCGACTCGAATACGCGATCAGCACCTGCACCATGGTTCGCCCTCCTCGCTCCCGTCGATCGCACCGCCTGCCAAGGCCTCAACCGAGCGCATTGTACCCGCCGCGGGAGAGGTGGAAAAGGAAGCGGATTGACACTCCGAACGGCCATTGGATAGCCTACGGTGCTCCGATCCGCACCCCGAACCGCCCGCTGGCCGGGCAAGGAACGACCCTTGGGCTCCCGAGGCAGCAGCTACAAGTCGGCCGGGGTGGACATCGACGCCGCCAACCGGCTCGTGGACCAAATCAAGGAATTCGTCAAGCCCACCCTCCGCCCGGAGGTCATGAGCCACGTGGGCGGCTTCGGCGCCGCGTTCTCCCTGACGGAGTCGCCCTGCGAGAGGCCGGTCCTGGTCTCCTCGACCGACGGCGTGGGGACGAAGCTGAAGGTTGCCTTCCAGGCCGGCGTCCACAACACCGTCGGGATCGACCTGGTGGCCATGTCGGTCAACGACGTGGTGGTTCAGGGCGCGGAGCCGCTGTTCTTCCTGGACTACTTCGCCACCGGCCGCCTCGACGAGAAGGTGGCGGCCGACGTGATCTCGGGGATCGCGGTGGGGTGCAAGGACGCCGGCTGCTCCCTCGTGGGGGGGGAGACGGCCGAATTGCCCGGGATGTACGCGGACGGCGAGTACGACCTGGCCGGCTTCTGCGTGGGGATCGTGGATCGGGACAAACTGATCGACGGCTCCGGCATCACGGTGGGCGACCGGATCGTGGGGCTCGCCTCCACCGGCCTCCACTCGAACGGGTTCTCCCTGGCGCGCAAGATCCTGCTCCAGGACGGGGGCTACGGGCTCGGCCACGAGTTCCCCGAGCTCGGCCGCACCCTGGGCGAGGAACTCCTGACCCCGACGCGGATCTACGTGCGCACGGCGCTCAACCTCGTGCGCGACTTCACCGTGAAGGGCATGGCCCATATCACGGGAGGGGGCATCCCGGAGAACCTGCCCCGCGTCCTGCCCCAGGGCTGCCAGGCGGTGATCGAGCGCAAGTCCTGGGAAGAGCCCCCGATCTTCGGGCTGCTGCGCCGGATCGGGGAGGTGGAGGACGGGGAGATGCTCCGGACCTTCAACTGCGGCATCGGGCTCGCGGTGGTGATCCCGGCGAAGGACCTGGACGAGGTGATGAACCGGCTCTCGGCCCTCGGACAGAAGGCCTGGGTGATCGGGGAGGTCCGGGAGCGGGGAGCGGGGAAGCCCAGCCTGAGGTTCGCGTGAAGCCGCTGGTCCTCGGGGCGCTGGCCTCCGGGAGCGGGTCCAACCTCCAGGCCATCCTCGACGCAGCGGCGGCCCGACGCCTCGACGCGCGGGTCGGCGTCGTCGTCAGCGACAACCCGGAGGCCTTCGCGCTCGAACGCGCCCGGGAGGCCGGGGTCCCCTTCGAGGCCATCCCGTGGGCCGGGACGCGCGAGGAGCACGACGGGCGGGTCGTCGAGAGCCTGAAGCGCCACGGGGTCGACACCGTCGTCCTGGCGGGCTACATGCGGCTCGTGAGCCCGGTCCTCCTGCGTGCCTTCCCCGGTCGGGTACTGAACATCCACCCGGCGCTGCTCCCCTCCTTCCCGGGGGTCCACGTCCACGGCCAGGTCATCGAGCACGGCGTCAAGTTTTCGGGGTGCACCGTGCACTTCGTGGACGAGGGCATGGACACGGGACCGATCATCATCCAGGCCGTCGTACCGGTCCGGGACGACGACACGCCCGACACGCTGGCTTCCCGCATCCTGCGGGAAGAGCACCGCATATACCCCCAGGCCCTCCAGTACCTCGCCGAGGGGCGCCTCCGGGTCGCCGGCCGCCGGGTCCTGCTGGATCCGCCGAGCCCGGGGTCGGGGAGCCTGCACAACCCGGCGGTGCGTTCCTGAGCGTAGGCACGCTCCGGGGCGGCCTCCCCGGTCCCCTCCGCCTCCCCCGGTACTCCCGCCCCCCTTCCCCGTGATATCTTCCGGGCGGCTCCGGATCCCGACGAACCCCGCGCGAGACGAGAGGAAACCGCCATGCCCTTCTTCCGACGGCGAAGGACGCTGACGAGTCTCTCCCGCACCTGCGGCTGAGCGGCGAAGATCGGTCCGACGGTCCTGTCGGACGCGTTGCGCGGCCTGCCGGCCCCCACCGACCCGGAGCTGCTCGTCGGCTACGAAGCCAGCGACGACGCCGCCGTCTACCGCCTGACGCCCGAACTCGCGGTCATCACCACCACCGACTTCATCACGCCGCCGGTGGACGACCCCCTCTGGTTCGGGCGGGTCGCCGCCGCGAACGCCCTGTCCGACGTCTACGCCATGGGCGGGCGTCCCGTCACGGCCCTGAACCTGGTGATGTTCCCCTCGAAGAAGCTCGACTGCGAAGTGCTCGGCGAGATCCTGCGCGGCGGGCACGAGAAGGTCGCCGAGGCGGGGGCCTGCCTGGTCGGGGGCCACTCGGTGGACGACGAGGAACCCAAGTACGGGTTGTCCGTGACCGGGGTGGTCCACCCCGATCGGGTCTGGCGAAACTCCACGGCCCGGCCGGGCGACGCCCTGGTTCTGACGAAGCCCCTGGGCACGGGGGTGCTCTTCAACGCCGTGCGCTCCCGGCGCCTCCCCCGCGCCGAACTGGATCCGGTGCTCCCGGTGGTGGCGTCCCTCAACCGCCGGGCCTGCGAGGCGGCGCAGGAGTTCGAGGTCCATGCCTGCACCGACATCACGGGTTTCGGGCTGGCGGGCCACGGCCTGGAGATGGCCCGGGGAGCGGGAACCTGCCTGGACCTGGAGTTCGGAGCCGTTCCCCTCTACCCGAACGCGCTCGAGATGTACCGGAGGGGCGAGACGACCGGCAGCAACGAGGCGAACCGGGCCATGACCGGCGGCGACCTCAGGATCCTCGCCCGCCTCTCCCGGGAACAGGAGCAACTCCTGTTCGACCCCCAGACCTCCGGAGGACTGCTCCTGGCCCTCCCGGAAGAACAGGCGGACCGGCTCGTCGCCCGGCTTCGGGCCGTGGGGATCGAGTCGGCCCGCCGGGTGGGCGCGGTCAAGGCCGCCCCGGCACCGGAGTTCGTCATCCGCTGACGCTCTCGGCCACTCCGCGTTGCCCTGCCGGCTCCGGGAGGGACCTCAGTGGCACACGGAGCAGAGCTCTCCCCGATCCTCGCTCAGGAGCCTTTCCCGCCCCGACGCGTGGGGGTCGTGACAGCCCCGGCAGACCAGCCTCCCGACCTCCGAGACCCGGTCCGCGGGAACGTGGACGCTCGGCCCGGCACCGGCGAGCGAGAGCCTGTGGGTGTGGCGAGAGGTGTCGTGGCACGCCAGGCACAACTCGTCCCCGTCGCTGCGGAGCAGGGCCGGCCCCGAGGCCGCGTGCGGGTCGTGGCACGCGGTGCAGCGGCCGCTGGCCGCCGGCAGGTGTTCCCCGCCCCCTCCCCCGGCCCCGACGCTCGACTCGTGGCACGACCGGCACAACGGCCCGGCCCTGTCCCCCTCCCACTGCCGCGACCCGTGAAGATGCGGGGCGTGACACGGAGTGCACTCCCGGGCGTTCAGAGGCCCGTGGACGTAGGGCCTGGCGTCGCCCGTCGGGAGAGCGGCGGGGTCCGGGTGACACCCGAGACAGAGCGCGCTTCCCGGCGCCCGCAGGTGGGCAGGGCCGTTCCCTCCGTGGGGGTCGTGACACTCCGTGCACCCGAGCCGAGCCAGGTCCTGGGAGGCAGCGGAGCCCGGCGGCCCTGGGATCCCGGGGTGGCAGCCCAGGCAGAGAACCGAGTCGGCGGCACGCAGTTCGTGCGCCACTTCTCCCCCGTGGGCGAGGTGACACGCCTCGCAACTGCCGTCGCGGGCGGGTGCGTGGGAGGAATCGGCCCCGAGGTCCCCGTGGCAGCCGAGGCAGAGATCGCCCCACCGCCCCGGCAACTCCTTCCCTCCCGCGAAAGATGGATGCCCGTGACACTGCAGGCAGGCGCGGTCTCGGAAGAGGGGGGACTGCACCGAGGGGAGCAGGGCGCTCTCGGAGGACCCGTGGAGCCGGTGGCACAGCAGGCACTCCGTGGGGCCCGGGGT
>CAZGRT010000019.1:0-8411 GCA_964528225.1 uncultured Thermodesulfobacteriota bacterium
CTTGCTACCTTCGCCTCCGTCCCCCGTGAGGCGCGTGAGGCGCGAGGAGGCTGCCATGGCCCACCACACCAACCTCCATCGGAAGGTCCAGGACATGACGGATTGCCACAAGGGGACGGACCCACTGCGGGAGATGTCCCGCCTCGGGACCGAGACGGACCCGGAACAGGGCGGGCAGAAATGGATCGCCCTGGCGATCCTCCACGGCATCGGCTCGAACGCGAAGGAGGTGAGCATCCGGCAGCACCCGGACGGGTCGGTGACGGTCCGGGCGGAGTACCGGGAGGCTTCTCTGCCGGCGCCGGCCGCCGAGGTGGGACGCCGCGCCATGGGCATGCTCCGGGACCTGGCGCACATCGAGGGCGACAAGGGGAAGGCGCCGCTGGCCTTCGGCTGGGGGAACGAGAGCCTGACGCTGACGGTGAAGGCGAAGCGGGAGTCGGGCTCGGAGACCCTTACCCTGAAGTTCCCGGAGTAGTGCCCGGGAGGAAGCCCCGCACTCCCCCTCTCAGACGACTTCGGGGTCTTCCGCCGTGGCCGCCCGCAGGGCGGCGAGTTCGCGCATGAGCTTCGCGAAGCCGGCCGGGGCCAGGGACTGGGGGCCGTCGCACAGCGCACGGGCCGGGTCCGGGTGCACTTCCACCATGATCCCGGCAGCCCCGACCACGAGCGCGGCCTTGGCCATGGGCGTCACCAGGTCCCGGCGTCCGAGGGCGTGGCTCGGATCCACGATGACCGGCAGATGGGTCTCCTGCCGGAGGTAGGGAATCACCGAGAGGTCCAGCGTGTTTCGGAGCGCCCGCTCGAAGGTCCGGATGCCGCGTTCGCAGAGGATGACCCTGCGGTTCCCTTCGAGCAGCACGTACTCGGCCGCCGCTAGGAACTCCTCCAGGGTCGCGCTCATCCCCCGCTTGAGGACGATGGGCTTCCCCGTGCGGCCGGCCTCCTTGAGCAGATCGAAGTTCTGCATGTTCCGGGCGCCGATCTGGAGCCCGTCGGCCACGGCGACCACCCTCTCCAACTGGTCGATCCGCATCACCTCGGTGAGGATCGGCAGCCCCACCTCGCGTCCCGCCTCCGCCAGGAACTCGAGCCCCTCGTAGCCGAGCCCCTGGAAGCTGTGCGGGCCGGTTCGCGGCTTGAACGCTCCCCCGCGCAGCACGGTCGCTCCGGCCTCCTTCACGGCCCGCGCCGCGGCGAGCACCTGCTCCCGACTCTCCACGGCGCAGGGCCCGGCGATGATCACCGGTTCCTCTCCCCAGCCCACGCGCACGTCCCCCAACGCCACGACCGTGTCGGAGGGCTGGAAGTCCCGGCTGACCAGCTTGTAGGGCTTCGTGACGTGGATGAACTCGAGGATCCCGCCGAGGTCCCGGAACGGGGCCTCGTCCACGTAACCCTGGTTGCCCAGAACCCCGATGGCGACACGGCTGCCCCCCGGGATCGACTGGGCCTTCAGCCCGAGTTCTTCGATCCTCCGGGTCACCGCCTCCACGTCGGCCGGCGTCGCGTGGTGCTCCATGACGATAAGCATGGTTTCCTTGTCTCCTGCCTCGGAAGGAACGCGGGCGCCCCGGCGTGCGGCAACAACCGTCGCGCGCGAAATGGGCCCCCTCGGAAGGGCATTGTCTCCGCCGCGGCAAGACGGCGCAAGAGTCGGCCGCCGGCTCGTCCGCTCCGGTCTTGCCGCGAGAAGACAGGGCCCGGACCCCCATCCCCCCGAGATCGCGAAGCCGGGGAGCCCGTCGCACCACGGAAAAAGGCGGGCCCCTCTCGGGACCCGCCTTCCGACTTCCTGCGAAGCCTGCCGCTAGACGGGACGGACGTTCGCGGCCTGGGGGCCCTTCTGGCCCTGGGTCGCGTCGAACTCCACCGTCTGGCCCTCGGTGATGGTCTTGAAACCTTCACCCTGGATGGCGCTGAAGTGCACGAACAGATCGGCCCCGCCGCCTTCCGGCGTGATGAAGCCGAAACCCTTCTGATCGTTGAACCACTTCACGGTTCCCTTTGCCATGGTGCTGCTCCTCTTTCTCGGGACTTCTCATCCCATGTGATGCAACTGCGATGGTCAGAGAACCCAGAGTGAGGAACGAAGCCTGACGCCGGAACCCATCCATCCAATTGCTGCCGCGGCGCAGAAGTGCGCCAAAAACACAAAAGAGGGAGCGGCGACGGTCGCCTCTCCCTCTTTGGGTTCGCATACCGATCTTGCCTTGGAGCGCGATGCTTCAAGCGCCCCTGTTACAAACGCAGGCTACTCTCAAAATGACCCTGCCACAAGGAAAATCGTTGCGGGAAGATCGCCTCGCGGCGCGAGGCCCTGCCCAGGGCCGGCTCTGCTGCCCGCAAGCGGGGCCGGCGACAGGACAGGCAAGAACCCGACGGAGAGCCCCCCCCACGGCTCCCGTGCGGGAGGATCCCGCGATCGGGAATGCCAGGGGGAAGCGGAGCGCTTAGGAACGGCACCCCCCGGGGTCATCCTCTGCGGGCGCGATCGGTTCACAGACATCCGACTCCCGGCCCCCCGAAAGAGCGAGCAAGCGGTCGACCGCGATCGGGACGCCGGAATGGTCGTTCCCCGCGGCGGGATAGACCACCGGGAACCTCCGAAGGGACGAGTCCACCACCACGGAAAGCCCATCGGGGAGCAGGAAGGGGCACACCCCTCCGGGTGCATAGCCGGTGCAGGCCAGCACCTCCTCCGCCGTGGGCAGCCGCACCTTGCCCGTGAGCCCGACCGCCCTCTTGAGCTTGCTGCCCGAGACCTTCCGGTCCCCCGACGTCACCACGGCCACGGGCGCTCCTCCCACCAGGAACAGGACCGTCTTGGCGATCTCCCCCACCGAGCAGCCCACGGCCCGTGCGGCCGTCGCCGCGGTCGGCGTCGGATCCGGGAACTCGAGCACTTCCACCCCGTGGCCCGCGAGAAACGCCCTCACCTGTCCGATCGTCGGCACGGCTCCAACCTCCGTCGATCCCGCCTCCACAGAGGTGCCGACTCTACACGCACCGCGCGGGCCGCCGCCACCTCCCACCCCTCAAGGCGAGGGCCGGGCCAGCCGATCCGTTGGGCTCGCCGACGTTGAGTCGCGTACCGGCTTTTCGTACACTTCCCTGCACCGGAAGCCCGTCTGCACCGAGGAGGCCACCATGCCGCGCAACTGGAAGCAACTTACCGCCGTGACCGTCGTCTTCGCCGTGCTGTGCCTGTCGCTGCCCACCTCGCCCGCGGTGGCGGGTTGGATGACCACCCGCGAAGCCGTCTCGGGCCCCAAGGCCCGCCTGGTCTCCCTGCTCGAACGGGAAGACATCGCGGGCGCCCTCGTGAACCTGGGGATCGACCCGGCGGAGGC
The DNA here is from genome assembly GCA_964528225.1 of uncultured Thermodesulfobacteriota bacterium. Taxonomy (GTDB): domain Bacteria; phylum Desulfobacterota; class Deferrisomatia; order Deferrisomatales; family JACRMM01; genus CAZGRT01. Next base: position 3,354 of record CAZGRT010000019.1, read on the forward strand.
CCAGCGCCGCGTGGCGGGGCTCACCGACGACGAGGCGCGGCTCGCGGTGGAGCACCTCGACAGCCTGCCGGCGGCGGGCAACGGCGTCGGGGTGGTCATCGGAGCCGTCCTGTTCGTCTTCATCGTCCTCCTGATCACCGACATCCTCGGCTTCACCAACGTCTTCCCGTTCGTGAAGAAGACCGCCCGCTGAGGCCGTGAGACGTTTCGGGGGGCGCTGCGGCGCCCCCCTCGGCTTCGCCCTGGCCGGCCTCCTGCTGGTCGGGTGCGCCTCCCCCCTGCAGGGCATCAGGAGCGCCGACCTCCCGCCCCGCGCCCTCGTGCCCGACGTCCCGGCCCTGGTGCAGGCCGAGGACCACTGCGGCCCCACCTCCCTCGCGTCCCTGCTGGCCTGGGCCGGCCGCCCCGAGACCCCCGAGGCCCTCGCGGACCTCGTCTACCTCCCGGGGCGCGGCGGCACGCTCCCGATCGATCTCTCTCGGGAGATCCGGGCGCGGGGGCTCCTCGCGTACCGGGTCCGCCCGGACCTCCCGGCGCTCCTGCGCGAGGTGGCTGCCGGGAGCCCGGCTCTCGTTCTGGAGAACCGTGGGCTGGGCTGGGCGCCGGTCTGGCACTACTCGGTGCTGACGGGGTACGACCTGGACGAATCAGCGGCGGTTCTGAACGCCGGGGAGGCGGCGGCGGAGGCGGTATCCCTCGCCACCTTCGCCCGGACATGGTCGCGGGGCGGTTCCTTCGCCCTGCTGGCCCTTCCCGCAGGGCACCTGCCGGCCGGGGACGATCCCGAGGGCATCCTCTCCGCTCTCTCCGACCTGGAGGAGACGGGATCGGCCGAAGAGGCCGCCCGCGGCTACGAGGCGTTTCTGGCCCGCTGGCCCGACGACTGGCGCGGCGCGTTCGGGTGGGGCAACGCGCTCTACGCCGCCGGCGACCGCACGGGCAGCGAAGAGGCGCTCCGGCGCGCCCACGGCACCGCTCCGGAACGCCCCGAGCCGCTCAACAACCTCGCCTGGCTCGCGGCACAGGACGGGCGGACCGAGGAGGCTCGCGCGCTGGCGGCGATGGCGGTGGAAAACGCGGCCCGGGCGAACCTCGATCCCACACCCTTCCAGGACACGCTCGAGCAGGTCTCGGAGCGACGCTGAGCCCGACCCCGACCCGGCTCACGAGGAGGTACGCCGGCGCGAGCGGGCGAGGCGCCAGACCCATACGGCGGTTCCAGTGGCCGCCATCAAGACCATCGCTTCGACTTCGTAGCGTTTGGCGTCCGCCAGCACTGCCTGGAGCGCCTCGCCGAACCCGTAACCGGCAAGCCCCACGGCGACGGACCACACCCCCGCGCCCGCGGCATTGAGGACCGCGAAGCGTCCGGCAGAGACTCCGCTCAGCCCGATGGCGAAAGGCGTCACGGTGCGCAAGCCGTACAGGAACCGGAACCCCAGGATGACGGCGACGGGATGGCGCTCCAGGAGTGCCAGGGTCCGACCCAACCGCCGGCCCCAGCCGGGGTGACGGGACAACGTCGCCTGCCCTCGGCGACGGCCCAGCCAGAAGAACAACTGGTCCCCACACAGGGTTCCCACGAACCCGGCGGCCACGACCGCGTCCAGGTGCAGATACCCCCGGTGGGCCGCGAACCCGGCCAGGACCAGCACCGTCTCACCCTCCAGGAAGGTTCCGAGCAGGACGGCCCAGTACCCGTAGGTGCCGACGAAATCCCCCACCGCCGCTCCCCAGGAGAAGCCCCGCGCGCCTCTGACGACCCGAGACGGAGGGACCCGAGACCGAAGGACCGCCCCTTCGGGCTCAATCGTGGGAAAGAATGAAGTCCGCCAGGGCGCCGCGCTCCTCGTCGGAGAGCGCCATGGTCCTCCGCAGGTTCGGCTTCATGATCGAGAACTTGCCGGAATCCATCCGCGGTTCAGCCGCCCCGGCCAGGAATTCGACCAACTCGCCCTTCCCCTCGCCGTAGGCGGCCGCCATCGCCTTCAACGACGGGCCCACCCCGTCTGCGTCCGGCTTGTGGCACCCGGCGCAGCGAGCCGCCTCGAAGACCGCCTTGCCGTCCGCGGCCCACGCGGACGCGCAGAGGGCGACGCCGAGCGTCGCCAGTGCAAGAACTCTCCTCATCGCTTTCCTCCTCGTGCCGTCGTCCGGGACAGGGGGCCGGCGTCGGAGGGGCGCGATGCCGTCCCGACGCCGGCTGCACCTGCCCGGGTCAGTCCTTCAGGGAAACCACCACGTAGAGGGTGCCCTGGCCCCTCTTCGCGAGGAAGAGCACGCTGTCCTTGCCCTTGGCCTCTCGAAGGGCCGTGCGGTACCCGTCGAGGTCCTTCACCTCCTGCTGGTTGACCTCGAGAATCACGTCCCCGCGGCGAAGACCTGCGGCAGCCGCGGGCCCGTTGGGATCCACCCCCGAGACCACCAACCCCTCCTCGACGTCCATGTCCAGGTGCTTGCGCAGTTCCGGGGTGATTTCCTGCACGGTGAGGCCCAACTGGTCCTCCGTGGCCGGCGACCCGGCTACTCCCGCTTCGTCCTTGAGCTCCCCAAGCGTGACACTGACGGTCTCCTTGTCCCCCTTCCGCAGGAGCAGGATCTTGACCTTCGTGTCCGGGGCGCGCTGGGCGACCATGCGCGGGAGTTGGTTCATACGGTCCACGGACGCTCCGTCGAATTCCAGGATGACGTCGCCGCGCTTGATCCCGGCCTTGTCCGCCGGCCCGCCGGCCACCACTTCCGACACCAGGGCGCCCTTGTTCTCCTCCAAGCCGAACTGCTTGGCCAGGTCCGAGGTCACCTCCTGGATCATCACCCCGAGCCACCCGCGCGTCACCTTGCCCTTGTCCTTGAGCTGGGCGACGACCTCCTTGGCCAGGTTGACGGGAGTCGCGAAGCCGATGCCGGTGCCTCCCGCCACGATGGCCGTGTTGATGCCCACGACCCTTCCCTTCATGTCGAACAAGGGCCCTCCCGAGTTGCCCGGGTTGATGGCCGCGTCGGTCTGCAGGAAGTTGTCGTAGGGGCCGGCGCCGATCACGCGCCCCTTGGCGCTCACGATGCCCGCCGTCACCGTGTGCCCGTAGCCGAAGGGGTTGCCGATGGCCACCACCCACTCGCCGACGTCGATGGCGTCGCTGTCCCCCAGTTCCACCGGCTGCAACGTGACGCCTTCGGGCTCGAAGCGGATGAGGGCCAGGTCCGTCTTCGGGTCCGTCCCGATGACCTTGGCCTGGAACTCGTGCTCGTCGGAGAGCTTCACCACGATCTCGTCGGCCTCTTCCACCACGTGGTTGTTCGTGACCACGTAGCCGTCCGCGTCCACGATGAAGCCCGATCCAAGGCTCTGGCTCTTGAACTCTCGGGGCTGTCCGTCGAAGAACCGACGGAAGAACTCATCCCCGAAGAAATCCCGGAAGGGGTTGTTCTCCGGCCGGCCCCGGAAGGGGGTCACCGGATGTTTGACCGTGCTCGTCGTCGAGATGTTGACCACGCTCGGAGTGAGCCGCTTCGCCAGCGGGGCGAAGGAGTCCGGCGCGGCAGCCGCGAAGGCGCCGGAACCCACCAGGAGGGCTGCGGCGGCAAGAACGATGGAACAGGCGAATCTTCGTTCGTTCTTCACTCTCGTCTCCTTTCCGTCGGTCCATTCGTGCCCAAGCAGGGTAAGAAGGCTGCGTGAAAGGCGCATGAGGCCCGCATTAGATTTCGCTTAACGAGCGGCAGTCTGGGCTCGCGGAGCACGAACCGCAAGCCAGGGGCCGCTCGGGCCGGGGAAGGACCGGCTCAAGCCGAGGAGTTCGTCGAAAGGGAAACCCTGCCGCCGCCGAAGACGCGCGGGGGCGCCGATGCGGAGGGAACACCCACCCGGGCGCGTCTCCTCTCGGGAAGACCGCCGGGCGGGCGACGGGAAGGGATCTCGTCCCCCGGGGAGGGGGCCCTAGAAGGCTTTCGCCCTCGCCACCACCTCGTCCGTGAAGATCGGCTCCTCGATGGGGCCGCCCCGGACGCTCTCGGCCATCTCCTTCCACACTTCTTCCTGGAGCGCCTGCTGTTCCGCCTCGCTGATTCCAGGCGGAGACGCCACGGAGCGCAACGGGAAGAGGAAGAACTCGAAGCAGGTGAGCCAGGCCACAGCGCTGGCCCGAACAAGGGGATGGTACATGGCTCCTCCCTCCGGTCCGAAGGTTTGACCACGCATATGGTACGGCTCCCGCGGGCGTGCTGCAACGCAGAAATCAACCGCTCGGTCGGAGAGCGTTCCCATCCGCCGCGAGCGCCGGTCCCCACAAGAAATCGGCCGGGCGACGCCCCGAGATTAGCGGAGCCGGCTCAGTTCCGAGAGCAGGTCGAGCTGCACCTCCTGGATCTGCACCAGGCGCTCCCACTGGTGGGAAAGGAGGTGGTCCACCTTCTCGTGCAGGTGCCGGATCTCCAACTCGGCCTTCAGGTTGACCTGGTAGTCGTGCTGGGAGCGCAACCGGTCCTTCGCCTCCTGTCGGTTCTGGCTCATCATGATGATCGGCGCCTGGAACGCGGCAATGCAGGAGAGCACGAGGTTCAGGAGGATGTAGGGGTAGGGGTCCACCGGCCGCCAGAAGAGCACCATCGAGTTCATCGCGATCCACAGCGCGATGAAGACCCCGAACCCGGTCACGAACCTCCAACTGCCCCCCAACTCGGCGATGCGGTCCGCCAGCCGCTCCCCCAGGGTCCACTTCTGCTCGAACTCGGCGTCCACGTTCATCGACAGGACCTGCTGCTCGGCGAGGCTGCGCAACACCTCCCGCTCGAGGGAGGTGAGCTCGCCCTTCTCCGACTCGAGGAGCGCATGAACGTAGCGCGACCGGTACGCCGCCAGGTCGGCGCGGCAGATGGCGCTGTCCGGCCCCCACTCGGGGTGGTCGCGGCGGATCAACTCCGCCACGGCTTCGCGCACCAGGGCCGCGGCCACGACGTCGCGGGGGAGGAACGGCGCCCCGCACACCGTGCAGGCTCGGTTGTGGTTCGGCTTCCGAGTCATGATCCTTCTCCTGCCGGGTCGCCGCCGTAGAACTCCTG
>CAZGRT010000020.1:0-4903 GCA_964528225.1 uncultured Thermodesulfobacteriota bacterium
CGTCTCGCCGCTGCCCCCGTGGCGCACGTCGCCCGGGCCGACCAGGGTCGCTCCCTGGGCCGTGACCCCGACCAGCGTCCGCTCGGGGCCGACCGCGCCCGCGATCGCGTCCGCCGCCCCGAGCCCGTTCTGGAGGGTGAGCACCGGGGTCTCCGGGCCCAGCAGCGCCGGGAGCGAACCCAGGGCCGAACCCGTCTGGTGCGCCTTCACGGTCACGAGGACCCAGTCGGCGGGGCCGATCTCCTCGGGCGTCCGGGCCGCACGCACGGGGACCGGCGCGTCGATCCCCGCTCCCCGGACCCGCACGCCGTCCCGGCCGAGGGCGCCCACGACCTCCGGGAGCCGGTCGAGGAGCCACACGTCCTCCCCGCCCCGTGCCAGGAAGGCTCCGAAGAGGCACCCCATCGCCCCGCCTCCCACCACGGCCACCTTCAACGGGGTTGTCCTCCGGGGGAGCGCGGGATGCGGAGCGACGTTTCCCGGGAGGGGATGCTCCGGTTCCCAGCCGCGTCCTCGGCGACCACGTGGTAGCGGTAGGACTCGCCCGCCGCGGCGTCGGGGTCCGTGAACGACACCGCCTCTCCCTCGAGTCGGGCCAGGGCGCGCGGCTCCTCCCCGGGCGCACTCCGGAAGACGACGACGGCCGCGTAGGCCTCCCGGCCCGACGGCATCCAGTGGAGGAGCACGCCCTCCGGTCCGGCCACCGCCACCAGGTCCTCGGGGGGCAGCGGCGGGACGGCGTCCCGCGGCGTGCCGCTCACCCGGGTGCCGGGCCCCTCCACGAGCCACCCCTCCGGAGACCGGGCCCGCCAGCGGGCCAACCCCTCCCAGGCGATGCCGTTGGGAAGCCCCACCACGGTTGCCGCTCCGCCCCGGGATTCGGTCGGGGCCGGGCGGGCGCCCGACCCCTCGTACACCTGTAGCCCCTCCGCCTCCCACCCCGCGGGAAGGGGGGGCTCGTCGGCGGACACGGCGAGCTCCCCGTCTCCCACCTCCACGGCCAGGGCCGGCGGCTGCGGGAGGAACCACGCGATGCGCGCCGGCGCCGACGGCGGGCCGGGCCGACCCCGGTGGTCCACGGTCTGGACTCGATACTGGTAGGTGCGGCCCACCTCGGTCTCGGGGTCGGGCCAGGCACGGGGGGGAAGCCCGTGGGACTCCCGCGCCACGGGATCGACCTCCGCCGCCACGGCCAGGTCTTCGGGACAGCCCTCGCAGGGGGACTCTCCCGGCGGCCAGGAGGCCCGGAGCACGCGGTAGCCGAAGCCGGGGCGGAGCGGCCGGCCGGCCAGGTCCTCGCGGGGTTCGGTCCAGCTCACGGTGAGCTGCCCTCCCACGCCCGACAGGGCGACCTGGGGCGGGGGCGAGGGCAGCGTCAGGCCGGGGGCGATGGGATCCCCCTTGCGGCCGCACCCCGCGCAGGAGAGCAGGAGCAGGGCGGCCGCCGCGAGCAGGGCGCCCCGGGAGCGGCCCGGAAGGACGGGAGCCCTGGCCAAGGGGTCAGCCCCGGCGCGGCCAGACGCGGTCCAGGCGCTCCCGGCCCAGGCGCGCCTCCGCCCGGACGTTCTCGGGGGCGGGGCCGCCCGGTGCCTTCCGGCCCTCCACGCTGGCCCGCAGGTCGAGGGCGGGGTACACGTCGGGTCCGATGCGGTCGGAGAAGCCCTGCAGCGTCTCCAGCGGGAGCTCCTCGATGGAGCCGCCGGCCTCGTCCAGGTGGGCCACGACGCGGCCCACCACCTCGTGGGCCTGGCGGAAGGGGAGGCCCTTGCGCACGAGGTAGTCGGCCAGGTCGGTGGCGTTCAGGTACCCCGCCTTGAGGGCCGCCAGGGCACGCTCGGGGCGGATTCGCAGGCTCCGGACCATCTCCACCGCGATGGCGAGGCTCCCCTTGACGGTGTCCACCGAGTCGAAGACGGGCTCCTTGTCCTCCTGCATGTCCTTGTTGTAGGCGAGCGGGAGCGCCTTGAGGGTGGTGAGGAGCGCGACCAGGTTGCCGTAGGCCCGGCCGGTCTTCCCCCGCAGGAGTTCCGGGACGTCGGGGTTCTTCTTCTGCGGCATGATCGACGACCCCGTGCAGAAGCCGTCGGAGAGTTCCACGAAGCGGAACTCCTGGCTCGTCCAGAGCACGAGCTCCTCCGACAGCCGCGACAGGTGGAGCATGGCCATGGCCGCGTCGAAGAGGAACTCCAGGGCGAAGTCCCGATCGGACACCGCGTCGATGCTGTTGCGGCAGATCTCGGACAGTCCCAGGTCGCGTGCGACCGCCTCCCGGTCCACCGGGTAGGGCGAGCCGGCCAGGGCGCCGGAGCCGAGGGGGGAGCGGCGGGTGCGGGCGAGCCCGTCCCGGAACCGTTCGGCGTCCCGCAGGAACATCTCGAAGTAGGCGAGCCAGTGGTGGCCGAACGTCACCGGCTGCGCGCGCTGGAGGTGGGTGTAACCCGGCAGGAGAGCCTCCGCCTCGGCCTCGGCACGGGTCAGGAGGACCTCGCACAGCCCCCGCAGCAGGTCGAGCACCTCCTCGGTCTCGTCCGCCAGGTACAGTCGGAGGTCCAGTGCCACCTGGTCGTTGCGGCTGCGGGCCGTGTGGAGCTTGCCGCCCACAGGCCCGACGATCTCCGTGAGCCGGCTCTCCACGTTCATGTGGATGTCCTCGAGGCTCTCGGAGAAGGCGAACTTCCCCTCGTCGATCTCCCGCAGCACCTGCTCGAGGCCCCGGACGAGGGTGTCGGCCTCGCCGGGCTCGATCACGCCCACGGAGGCGAGCATGCGTGCGTGGGCGATCGACCCTCGGATATCCTGACGGTAGAGGCGGCGGTCGAAACCGATCGACGCGGTGAACCGCTCGACCACCTCGAGGGTCTCCTCCCGGAACCGGCCTCCCCAGGGCTTTTCGGCCATTCGTCCACTCCGTGGACGGCTCTCAGCGATCCGCTTTCAGCCGTCGGCGCGTTATCGAGACGTCTGCTTCACGAAGGGCACGCTGAAAGCGGAGCGCTGACAGCCGGGTGCCCTTCAGCCCCTCAGCTTCTTCAGCGTGCGCAGCCGCAGGGCGTTGAGCTTGATGAAGCCCGTGGCGTCCGCCTGGTCGTACACGGTGTCCGCCTCGAAGGTGGCGACCTCCGGGTCGAACAGGGAGACCGGGCTCTTGCGGCCCACCACGGTGCAGTTGCCCTTGTAGAGCTTGAGCCGGGCGGTCCCCGTCACCCCCTTCTGGGTCTCGTCCATGAAGGTCTGCAGGGTCTCGCGCTCCGGCGCGTACCAGAAGCCGTTGTACACCAGGGCGGCGTATCGCGGCACCAGGGAGTCCCTCAGGTGCAGCACCTCCCGGTCCATGGTGAGGCTCTCCACCGCCTTGTGCGCGGCCCGCAGGACCGTGCCGCCCGGCGTTTCGTACACCCCGCGGCTCTTCATGCCCACGAAGCGGTTCTCGACGATGTCCACCCGGCCCACGCCGTGGCGGCCTCCGAGCTCGTTCAGCCGGGCCAGGAGCGCGGCAGGCCCCAACCGCTCCCCGTTCACCGCCACGGCGTCGCCGTCCGCGAACTCCACCTCCACGTACTCGGCCTTGTCCGGCGCCTTCTCGGGGCTCACCGACAGGAGGAACATGTCCTCGGTGGGCTCCCGCCATGGGTCCTCGAGGATTCCGCCCTCGAAGGAGATGTGCAGCAGGTTCCGGTCGCTGGAGTAGGGCTTGGCCTTGGTGACCGGCACGGGGATGCCGTGTTTCCTGGCGTAGTCGATCAGGAGTTCGCGGGAGTTGAGCTTCCACTCGCGCCACGGAGCGATGATGCGGATGTCCGGTTTGAGCGCGTAGGCCGTGAGCTCGAAACGCACCTGGTCGTTGCCCTTGCCCGTGGCGCCGTGGGACACGGCGTCGGCGCCCTCCATCTCGGCGATCTCCACCATCCTCTTGCCGATCAGCGGCCGGGCGATGGAGGTGCCGAGCAGGTAGGAGCCTTCGTACACGGCGCCCGCGCGGAACATGGGGAAGACGAAGTCGCGGACGAACTCCTCCCGCAGGTCCTCCACGTAGATCTTCGAGGCCCCGGTCCTGCGGGCCTTCTCTTCCAGCCCGGTGAGCTCGGCGCCCTGGCCCAGGTCCGCCGCGAAGCACACCACCTCGCATCCGTACTCCTCGATGAGCCACTTGAGGATCACCGACGTGTCGAGTCCTCCCGAGTAGGCGAGGACGACCTTCTTCACCTTCTTCTTCGCCATGGCGGCTTCCTTTCTCGTCAGAGGTCAGACGTGGAACGCGAAGCGGTGGAGCCCGAGGTTGATCCCCGCCTCACGCTTCCCGTCTCACCCTTCCCGCAACAAGGTGTCGAGGATCGCCTTCTGCACGTGGAGGCGGTTCTCCGCCTCGTCCCACACGGCGGACTGGGGGCTCTCGAGGACGTCCTCGGTCACCTCCTCGCCTCGGTGGGCGGGCAGGCAGTGGAGGAAGACCGCCGAAGGCTCCGCGACACCCATGACGGCTGTGTCGACCCCGAACCCCGCGAAGGCCTTCTCCCGCGCCGCCTTCTCGGTTTCCTGCCCCATGGAGGCCCACACGTCCGTGGTCACCACGTGGGCCCCGGTGGCCGCCTCCCGCGGCGACGCCACCACCTCCACGTCCGTTCCCGCCCGCAGCGCCGGGTCGAGGATCTCGACGGCCGGGTGATAGCCCGCGGGGCAAGCCAGGCGCAGGCGGAAGCCGAGGACGGCAGCCGCGTTGATCCACGAGTGGGCCATGTTGTTGCCGTCCCCGATCCACGCCACCCGGAGCCCGTCGAGGGTGCCCCGCCGCTCCCACACCGTCAGGAGGTCTGCCATCACCTGGCACGGGTGCAGGAGGTCGGTCAGCCCGTTGATGACGGGCACCGTGGACCAGCGCGCGAACTCCTCTAGGGTCTCCTGGGAG
>CAZGRT010000021.1:0-2043 GCA_964528225.1 uncultured Thermodesulfobacteriota bacterium
GGCCCCCGTTCCCGGGAGGGGGCCGTGACGGGGCCCCTGCACGTCGCCCTGCTCTTCGGGGCGGGGCTGGTCGCCGGAACCGTCAACGTCCTGGCCGGCGGCGGGTCGTTCCTCACGCTGCCCGTGCTCATCTTCGTCGGCCTGCCGCCGGGCATCGCCAACGCCACCAACCGCGTGGGGGTGCTGCTGCAGAACGTGGGTGCCGTGTGGGGTTTCCACCGCCACCGGGAGCTGCCCTGGCGAGTCGCCCTGTGGGCGTCCGTGCCGGCGATGGCCGGTGCCGTGGTCGGGACCTGGGGCGCCCTGGAGATCGGCGACGACGCCTTCCGCCAGGTGCTCGCGTTCCTCATGGTGGCCGTGACCCTCTGGTCGCTCTGGAAGTCGCCGAGGGAGGTGCCCGGGGCCGACGCCGGAGGGATGCGCCCCTGGGTCCTGGCGGCGGGGTTCTTCGGGGTCGGCGTCTACGGGGGGTTCGTCCAGGCCGGGGTCGGGTTCTTCATCCTGGCCGCCACCACGGCCGCCGGCCTCGACCTCGTGCGGGGAAACGCCGTGAAGGTTCTGGCGGTCCTGGCGCTCACCGCCGTGTCCCTCGCCATCTTCGCGTGGCAGGGACGGGTGGAGTGGCTCCCCGGTCTGGCCCTGGCGGCCGGCAACACCCTGGGCGGGCTCGTCGGCGTCCGGTTGGCGGTGCGCAAGGGTCACGCGTGGCTGCGCCGGGTGGTGACCGCCTGCGTCATCCTCTTCGCGGTGAAGTTGCTCCTCCAGGGGTAGCGGAGGAGGGTTCGGGGGGGAAACGAAGAGGGCCGCGCGACGGCGGCCCTCGGCGAGACGGCGTCGGCGCGCGCCGGTTCAGGCGGCCTTGGTGATCCGGTTCGAGCGCAGGCACCGGGTGCAGACCCGCACGCGGCGGTTCCCCTGGGGCGTCTGCGCCCGCACCGTCTGCAGGTTCGGGAAGATCACCCGCTTGGTCTTGTTGTTGGCGTGGCTGACGTTCTGGCCCACAGCGGGGGACTTCCCGCAGATCTCGCATGTCCTGGCCATGGCTCTTCCTCCTGCAGGGGTCTCGGCTCGAAGCGCGCCCTTATAACACGTTGCTTCCGGGGCCTCAAGCGTTCTCGACAGCCTTCCTTCGGAGCCTTGTACTCAGGAGAAGGGCTTCCACCAGGTCTTGCGCTCGCCGGTGAGCCGGTAGCCCCTCCCGCGGCTCTTGATGTCGTGGAGTTCGTCCTCGAGTTCCACGATGCGCTTGTCCCGCTCCTGGAGTTGCACCCGCAGCCCCTCCACCTGCTCCTTGAGCTTGCGGATCACGGTGTCCCGGGGATCGGGGCCGCGGGCGCCCGGAGCGGTCGGAGACGGGGGACGAACGGGCGGGGCCTGCACGGGCTCGGCCGCGGCGGGCCAAGAGAGCGAGTAGTGCTTGAGGCGGAGCAGGGCGTTGGGGGGAAGCCGGAAGGTCTGCACCGGCCCCACCGACCACCGCCGCCCGTCGTGGCAACAGGGGAGCAGGCGGAACTGGGAGGTCTCCAGGAGGCCCTGCAGGGCTCGGAGGTCCCCGGCGTGGTCCGGGAAGAACCGCAGGTCGCAACTGATCGGGGGCTGGTCCGGATCGTCGTGGAGGAGCACGGCCAGCGCCACGCAGCCGTCGGTCTCCTGGTTGAGCTCGACGCCCACGTCGGCGCGAGCCGCCCCTTCCAGGTCGGGCACCTTCACCAGCAGGTGCACCTGTCCCGTGCGGTCCACGTCGGACACCACGCCCCGCTCGGCCAGGACCTTGGCCACCTGCGGGTCGAGGGACCACTGGGATTGGGTCGTTGCGCCTTCCGTGGGTGTCATCCGAGGTGCGCCGGAAACCAAGCGGTGGAGAGCGCGGTGCGCTCGGGGACTGCGGATCGCTACGTTACCCCGAAGCTCGCGTCGGCATCAACGGGCTTGTCCGCCCGGCGAGTCCGGCGAACTCAGGGCCGGTCGAACTCCCGTGCCTCGCCGGGCCGGAGCACCGCCACCTGCGAGTCCAGCGCGGACGCCCGCCGGACGAAGTCCCCC
>CAZGRT010000022.1:0-8431 GCA_964528225.1 uncultured Thermodesulfobacteriota bacterium
TTCCCGCTCGGCCGAGGTGCGGAGCAGTTCCTCCCACAGGCCATGGGAGTCCGGAGCCAGGACGTCGGAGAGCCGGAGCCCTGCGACGTCTTCCGGGGAATACTCCAGCGTCTCGAGCCAGGCGCGGTTCACGTAGCGGAACCGGCCGTCGGCGTCGACGCTCTGGATCAGGTCGCTGGCGTTGTCGAAGAGGTCGCGGTACCTGGCCTCGCTCTCGGCCAACGCGGTGAGGGCGCGGCGTCGTTCGGTGATGTCGAGGTACACGAGGACCACCTGCCGGAGACGCCCGTCCGCTCCGTGCACCGGGGTCGCCACGACGTCGAAGTGCCGGTCGCCCAGCACCCAGTCCTCCCGTCGGACCACGGAGCCTGCCTCCACGGCTCGGCGGAAGGTGCACCGGGGCAGGGGGGCCGTGCGCCCGCAGATGGCGTCGAAGCAGGTCTTGCCGCAGGGGGAGGGGTGGTTTCCGAGCAGGCACCCGTGGGCGGTGCGGTTGAAGGCACGGATTCGCATCTGCGGGTCCAGGACCACGATTCCCACGCCCGCCGAGTCGAAGACGGCCTTGAGTTCTCCGTGGGCGAGTTGGAGTTGGTCGTGGGTCTCGTTGACGTGCGCGAGCACCTGGGCGAAGGACTCGGCAAGCACGCCGATGGGGTCGAGCGCCGTGAGGTCCTCGTCGTCGAGTTCCTCCGGGCGCAGCGGCACGGTCCCCATGACGGCGAGGAGTTGATCCACCTTGTCCCGTATGTAGCCGCGCGCCCGGGCGTTCTCCTCGCGAAGGCGGGCGTTCTCGGCCCGGAGGCTTTCGACCTCCGGCGCGGTGCCGTCGAGGCAGCCGGGGAAACGCAGGGCGGGTCGCGACATGGCCTGGGGTCCTTCCGCCGTCAGGGGCTCGGCCGCTGAACGGTGATCGCGTAATGGCCGCTCCGGGGTTCGACGTCGACCCGGTACCCCATGCTCGCGACGGCGCCCGGGATCGTGTGGGTGGCGTCGCGACTGTCGGTGAGCACCACGAGGTGGAGCGCGCCGGCGCGCAGGGGGCCGCGCAGGGCATTGACCTCCCGAAGGGTCGTCAGGAGCGTCGAGGGACAGATCTGCCCCCGGATGTCCAGGTCTCGAACGGCGGTGTTCATGGGACCTCCGAGACGGCAAGAGGAGGCGCGGCGCCTTCGAGGGCCGCCGGGCACGGGCCAGGCAGGACGAAGCGGGTCAGGACCCGGCTGCCCACCCACGCGCCGGGGATCATCCCGCCTGCGAACAGCAGGCTCTGGCCGGCCAGGAGGGGGACTCCCCCGAGGAGGTGCCACACGTTGCACCCGCTCCCCAGGCGGGCCCCCAGCCCCAGGAGGATGCCTCCGAGGACCGCCGAGCCGTACTGACGAAGCGGGGCCCGAATCCGAACGCGGAACTCCCCCAGCCGCGTGGCGGAACCGAGGGCGCCCAGGACGATGCCCAGGACCACCGGGCCCTGGACCGCCGCGATGCCGTCCCAGGAGGCCCCGGGGCCTCCCCGCAGCCGCACACCCCAGAGGGGGAGGTGGACGTCCAGGGGAACCGCCGCGAAGAAGGCCACGCCGTCCGCGTGCCTCGGCACCACGAGTCCCTCCGCCCACGCGGCGAGCTTCGCGTAGAAGGTGGTGATCCCGACGGGCATGCCCACGAGCACGACCGAGGCGACGCTGACCGCGGACAGCAGCCACGCCGCCCGCGCCGGGGCGAGGTATCCGCGCACGGGACTCCGGGCCCGCGGCTCGGACGCTCCTCGTCGGGGATTCCTCAGAAGCAGGAGACAGCAGGCCCCGGCGAGCCCCGCCCACAGGCACGAAACGCCCACGAGCCGGGGAAGGGTCACGGCGTCGGCCCCCAGTGCGACGGCCTCGGCGACCCGCCGCCAGGCCGTGTGGACCTCCGCGTAGACCGCGCTGCCCGCCATGATGCCAAGCAGCCCTGCCGCGGCCAGTCCGCTGCCAGCCCCCATCTTGTACAGGACTCCCACGACGCAGCCTCCCGCCAGGACCATGCCGACCCCGAACAGGAACCCCCCGGCAGCCCCGGCGAGCGTAGGGGTCCCCAGGAGCGGGAACGGGAAGGCGGGGAGGGCTCTGAGGGCCGCGAGTGCGGCGAACGCCGCGGCGTTCAGTCCGAGGAGGATCCCCAGCGCCCGCAGCAGGTCGGATCGTCGGAACAGGAACCAGTCCCGAAACGCTCCGGCCAGGCAGAAGTCGCTTCGATGCATGGCGAACCCGGCGAGGGCGCCGAGGACCAGGCAAGAGAAGGAAATCACGAGCTCGGGTCCGGGGATCAAGGCTTCCTTGCCCAGCGATGAGGTGGACGGGATGTCCCTTCTCATCGGCCGGCGCTTGCCCCACCATTAGGGGAATGGCCGACGGCGGCGGAGGGGGAGCCTTCCGGGGACGGCTCCGCTACTCGACGGGGTCCTCCCCCAGGTAGGCCTTGATGACGGCGGGGTCTTCCCGGATCTCCGCGGGGGTCCCCGTGGAGATCCGCCGCCCGTAATCCATGACGAAGATCCGGTCGGAGATACGCATCACGAGCTTCATGTCGTGCTCGATGAGCAGGATGGAGACCCCCTCGTCGTCCCGGATCCGACAGATCAGGTCGTCGAGTTCGGCGGTCTCCTGCGGGTTCATCCCCGCGGCTGGTTCGTCGAGGAGCAGGAGGAAGGGGTCGGTGGCGAGGGCCCGGGCGATCTCCAGCCGGCGCTGCGCCCCGTAGGGCAGGTTCCGGGCGTGGTCGTTGACGTAGCGCGCCAGGCCCACCTTCTCGAGCAGTTGGAAGCTCCGGGCCGCGGTGTCGCGCTCCTCGGCGCGGGTCCCCGGCCCCCGGAGCACCGCCCCGAGGATGCCCGAGGACGTTCGGCAGTGGCGGCCCACCATCACGTTCTCAAGCGTAGTCATGTCGGGGAAGAGGCGGATGTTCTGGAAGGTGCGGGCGAGCCCCCGCTCGGTCACCTGGTTGGGCTTGCACCCGTTGATCCTCGCCCGCGGCTTACCCGGGGGGCACACGACGATGTCGCCGGCGGTGGGCACGTAGATGCCGGTCACGCAGTTGAAGAAGGTGGTCTTCCCGGCGCCGTTGGGCCCGATCAGGGCCACGATCTCGCCGCTCCGCACGTCCAGGTCCACCCCGTCGAGGGCGCGCAGGCCCCCGAAGTTCATCCCCAGGTTCCGGACCTCGAGGATGGGCTCCATCTCAGCCGTCCTCCGCGGGCCGCGGGGCTTCCGACGTCCGGTACTCGTAGGTCCGCCGCACGGTGCTGACGAGGCCCTGGGGCCGGAAGATCATCATCAGCACCATCACGGCCCCGAAGATGAGCATCCGGTACTCGGCGAACTCCCGAAGGGTCTCGGGCAGCAGGATCAGGACGAAGCCGCCCAGGATCACCCCCTTGATCGACCCCATGCCGCCGAAGACGACGACCGAGAGGGCGATGATCGACTCCATCAGGGTGAAGCTGTCCGGGTTGATGAAGTTGGTGTTGGCCGCGAAGATGACCCCGGAGAGGCCCGCCCAGGTGGCTCCCAGCGCGAAGGCCGCGAGCTTGGTCTTCATCCGGTCGATGCCCATGGCCTGGCACGCGATCTCGTCCTCGCGCAGCGCCAGCCAGGAGCGCCCCAGCCGCGAATCCTGGAGCCGGTTGACCACGAACACCGTGGCGAGGACCAGGACGATCATCAGGTAGTACATGTACATCGGGGCGTCCAGGGGCCCCGGCGTGTACCCGAAGAAGTTCGGCCGCGGGATGTTCTTCACCCCGCTCGGGCCGAAGGAGAACTCGTTCCAGTTCTGGAGCACGAGGCGGATGATCTCGCCGAAGCCCAGGGTGACGATCGCCAGGTAGTCGCCCCGGAGGCGCAGCACCGGGATGCCGAGGAGGATGCCGAACAGCGCCGCGAGGGACATGCCGATCGGGATCGCGACCCAGAAGCTCACGACGCCGGGGAAGTGGTGGTTGAGCAGCGCGTAAGAGTAGGCGCCGACGGCGTAGAAGGCCACGTAGCCGAGGTCCAGCAGCCCCGCGATGCCGACCACGATGTTGAGGCCCAGCCCGAGGACCACCCAGATGAGGGCGGTGACCATGACCCGGGTGGCGTAGGAGGAGAAGAGGAGGGGAAACGCCAGGGCGAATGCTCCCACCAGGACGAGCGCGGGTACCGTGATCCGTCGGTCGCCGATCAACCGCCGGGGCAGTGAGTCCCCCCGCTCCACGGTGGCGTCGCGGCCCGTCCCCCCTTCCTTCCGGCGGAGGAGGTAGCGCCAGAGGAAGGACAGCACGAACGCGCCGCCCCCCACCCACAGCATGTTGTGCCACCGCCACTCCACGACCTCGTCGATGGTGTTCACCCGGATGACCATGATGGGGAAGGTCAGGAAGATGAACCACGCGGCGGCGATGACGGACTGGCGGAGTTCGTTCAAGGGCTTCCCTGTCGGCTTCCGGCCTCGGTTGCCGCCCGTGGGCGGCGCTACACCTTCTGGGTCGTGGCCCGGCCGAGGATCCCCGCCGGCCGGAAGATCAGGACTACCACCAGGATCGCGAAGGCGAAGACGTCCTCGTAGTCGCTCGACACGTAGCCGGTGGCGAAGGCCTCGGTCAGCCCCAGCACGAGCCCTCCGAGGGCCGCTCCCGGGATGCTGCCGATGCCGCCGAGCACGGCGGCCGTGAAGGCCTTGATGCCGGCGATGAAGCCGATGAAGAAGTTGATCTGCCCGATGTGGGACGCGATGAGTACCCCCCCGATGGCGGCCAGGGCCGAGCCGATCACGAAGGTCGTCGACACCACCCGGTTCACGTTGACCCCCACGAGCAGCGCCATCGCACGGTCCTGGGCGGTCGCCCGCATCGCCTTCCCCATCTTCGTGTACCGGATGAGCAGGGTCAGCCCGGCCATGCACAGGGCCGTGGTCGCGATGATCACGACCTCCGCCGACGTGATGATGTGGCTCACGGGCTCCAGGAACCCGAATTCGGGGATGAGGCTGGGGAAGGGGAGGAAGTTCGAGGTCTGCGCCAGTAGGACGTAGTTCTGCAGGAAGATGGACATGCCGATCGCGCTGATGAGCGGCGAGAGCCGCGGGGCCTGGCGGAGCGGTTTGTAGGCGATCTTCTCCACCGTGTAGCCGTAGGCCATGGAATAGACCACCGCGACCGCTCCGGCGAGGAGGAGCACCGAGAACCCCTGCATCCCCTGCACCGTGAGCACGCCGGCGACGATCAGGGCGGTGAAGGCCCCGATCATGTAGATCTCGCCGTGAGCGAAGTTGATCAACTCGATGATCCCGTAGACCATCGTGTACCCGAGGGCGATCAGCGCGTAGATGCTGCCCCGGGTGAGCCCGCTCAAGAACAGTTCGAGGAAGTACTCCATGGCCTCCTTCGCGCCGTCCGCGCCTCGGGGGCTGCCCGTGCCCGGCGTGTGAAGAAACAGCGCGGGGGAGGAGCCAGGGCTCCTCCCCCGCGTCCTAGCTCGCGAGCGCTTCGCTCACTCCTGCACCTGCACGTACTGGCCGTCCTTGACCTGGTACATGGAGAACCCCACGCCCTTGGCGTCGCCCCTCTCGTCGAAGCTGATCTTGCCCACGGGGGTCTCGACCCACTCGCTGCGGAGGGCCTTCTCGATGGCGGCATAGTCGGTCGACCCCGCCTTCTCGATCGCGTTCAGCAGCGCGATGGCGGCCGAGTAGGCCTCCTTGTAGAAGGCGCCCGGCTCCTCGCCGTACTCCTTCTTGTGCTTCTCCACCGCTTCCACGTACAGGGGGATCTTCGAGGTGTCCCGGGGGCCGGAGGCGTACACGCCCTCGGCGAACTCCTTGGCCACCTTGATGAAGGTGTCGTCCTTCACGCCGTCGTCGGAGACGAAGGGGATGTCCATGTTCTTCTTCTTCATCCCCGTGACGATCTTCGACGCCTCCGGGTGGTAGCCCCCGTAGATCACGGCCTCGGAGCCCTTCTCCGTGATCTTCTGGATGATGGCTGAGTAGTCCACAGCTCCCGGGGTGATGCCCTCGAAGAGCACCACCTCGGCCTTGCCGCCGGACTCGTCGATGAACTTCTTCGCGAACTCGGCGAAGCCCTTGCCGTAGTCGCCCTTGTCGTGGATGACCGCGATCTTCTTCGCCTTCAGAGTGCCGATGGTGAAGTCCACCCCGAGCTTCGCCTGCATGTCGTCCGAGGCGATGGTGCGGTAGAAGTTGGGGTAGTCGCCGCTCTGGGTGAGGGCGGGGTTGGTGGCGGACGGGGACATGGCGATGATCTTCGCGTCCCGGTAGGTGCTCATCGCGGAGTTGGTCGCGCCGGAGCACACGTGGCCGAGGACGACGGTGGCGCCCTCGGACACCAGTTTCGCCGCCACGTTCGCGGCCACCTCGGGCTTGCACTGGTCGTCTTCCACGAGCAGTTCCACCTGACGGCCGAGCACGCCGCCCTTGGCGTTGAGTTCGTCCACCACGAATTTTGCCGCGTGGGTGGCGGGGATGCCGTAGGAGGCCAGGTCGCCGCTGTGGGGACCTGCGACCCCGAGCTTGATCGGGGTCGTGGGCGCCGCCTTGGGGGCTTCCTTGGGGGCCTCCTTCTGCGCCGGCGCCGGCTCTTCCTTCTTCCCGCAGCCGACGGCTCCCGCGAGCGTCGCTGCGAGCACCACGGCCAGCCAACGTACCGAACTGCCTCTCTTCATGTTCTTCTCCTCGGGAAAGGGTTCCGGGAGGGGCATCCGACCTGTCCTGCCGCCTGGCGACCGCCCCGGGTTCGCAGAGGCGGCGCAACCGAACAGGCGCGACTTGTAGCAGGAGTGGGCCCAATCTTCAACTGGCCAGCCTCCTCCATCCCCGGAGGGGCCGCCGCGGGTTCTACAGACCTAGGTACGCCGCTCGAACCGCTTCGTTGGAGAGCAGGGCCTCCGCCCGGTCGACCAGGGTGATCGCCCCATTCTCCATCACATAGCCGCGGTGGGCCAGTTTCAGCGCCAGGTTGGCGTTCTGCTCCACCAGGAAGACGGTCGTCCCGTTCTCCCGGTTGACGCGCTCCACGATCTCGAAGATGCGCTTCACCACCAGGGGCGCGAGCCCCAGGGAGGGCTCGTCCAGCAGGAGCAGGCGCGGCCGGGCCATGAGCGCGCGCGAGATGGCCAGCATCTGCTGCTCGCCCCCGCTCAGCGTGCCCCCCGCCTGGTGTCGCCGCTCGGCGAGGATCGGGAAGAGTTCGAAGACGTACGCGAGGTCTCGGCGGATCGCCTGCTTGTCGCGCCGGAGGAACGCCCCGAGGTCCAGGTTCTCGGCCACCGTCAGGTGGGGGAAGATCCGTCGTCCCTCCGGCACCTGGGAGATGCCGAGGGAGACGATCTCGTCGGGGGTCCTGCGGTGGATCGGTGCCCCCTCGAAGAGGATCTCCCCGCGCCGGGGCGGAACGATCCCGCACACCGTCATCAGGGTCGTGGACTTCCCGGCGCCGTTGGCGCCGATGAGGGTGACGATCTCGCCCGCGTCCACCGCGAGGGAGACCCCCTTCAGGGCCTGGATGCTTCCGTAGTAGGTGCAGACGTCGCGCAGTTCGAGCATGGACTCGCGGGCGTGGTCGTTCGATGGCCGGGCCGGCATCCTACGGGGCCTCCCGCGGGCGCGTCAAGGATGCCCCCGCGCGCAGCAGCGTCGGTCAGATGCCGCCGAGGAGCACGACGAAAATCACCCCCGCGATCAGGGAGAAGATGGTGCTGTGGTTGCTGAACCGGAAGCAGGAGGCGGGGATGAGTTCGTCCGCCGAGATGTAGACCATGACCCCGGCCGTCGCCGCCACGATGAGCCCGATGGCGGTGGGTTCGATGGACTGGTACACGTGCCGCCCCAGGAGGTAGCCGGCCACGATGGGGACCGCGGTGGAGGAGCTTGCCAGGAAGGCCCGGAGCCGGCGGCCGGTGATGCGGTAGTAGGGCGTGGCCGTGCAGATTCCTTCCGGGACGTTGTGGATCGCGATGGCGGTGGCGATCACGAAGGTGAGGCTCGACTCGGAGATCGAGCCCACGGCGATGGCGAGCCCTTCCGGGAAGTTGTGCAGGAAGATGCCCACCAGCAGGTACACCGCGGTCCGGTTCAGGTTGCGCCCCTGCTCCTGGGCGCACAGCTCGGGGTGGATGTGCGGCAGGAGCTTGTCGAGGCCGAACATCGCCAGGGCTCCGAGGGCCACACCGAGGGCGCACACGGGGACCGAGCAGAACAGGAGGCTCTCGGGGATGAGTTCGAGAAAGGAGATGGCGAGCATGACGCCGGCCGCGAAGCTCATCATGTTGTACATGAAGCGCTCGCCGGGCGCCCGGAGGACCCCGATCAGGGAGCCCAGGATGGGGCCGGAGCAGGAGATGGCGACGACGGGAACGAGGGGGTCCATGGCGAGCCCGGTGTGCGGCGCCGGTGGGCGCGG
>CAZGRT010000023.1:0-8065 GCA_964528225.1 uncultured Thermodesulfobacteriota bacterium
ACTCTAAAGACTTTTCTTTCCCTCTTCCGGAAGCGACCTGGGCACTTAATTCGCATGTTCTTCAACAGCTCTATCGGCTTTTTTGCTGGCAAATCTTTCGAGTATCTGCTTCCGGCACCGTCTTCCCCAACTCCGAGAGAACGGTTTCGGCCCGTTCCCGGAGGTCCCCTTCGGGGCCCGCCAGTTCCAGCGCCAGTCGGGCGTGCTCCAGCGCCCGGTCGGGCTCGTCGGCCATGGCGAAGGCCCGGGCCTCGGCCAGGTTCGATTCCACGAGCTTCTCCCGACAGACCCGGGCACCGCTCCGGGCCTCGTCGGAGGAGGATGCGTCCTCCATCGCCTCGTCGTAGTAGGTCAGGGCTTCCGCCCAGCGTCCCTGCGCCGAGAGCTTTCGGCCCTTCTCCAGCGCCTTCCCCGCGGAATTCTTCGACCCGGTAAGCCATCCGAAGACCATGGGGCGCCTCCCGCTGCGAAAAGGGGCTCGAAAACGAAGCGCGCACAGGGTAGAAGGGCGGCAGCAGGGGTGTCAACCGGGGGACTGGCGGGGAAGACGATGACAAGACAGAGCGGGTCCGACCTCGTCATCTACACCGACGGCGCCTGCCAGGGAAACCCGGGGCCGGGCGGGTGGGCCGCCGTGCTGGACCGGCGCGGGCGGTTCGAGGAGATCGGTGGGTGGGAGCGCCACACCACGAACAACCGCATGGAGATGCTGGCCGCCATCGAGGGACTGC
Source organism: uncultured Thermodesulfobacteriota bacterium (assembly GCA_964528225.1). Taxonomy (GTDB): domain Bacteria; phylum Desulfobacterota; class Deferrisomatia; order Deferrisomatales; family JACRMM01; genus CAZGRT01. Next base: position 732 of record CAZGRT010000023.1, read on the forward strand.
GCCGCGCCCGGGCGGGAGAGACGGCTCGGGTGGTCACGGACTCGCGCTACCTCCACGACGGGATCTCCCGATGGATCCACGCCTGGAAGCGGCGTGGCTGGAAGAAGGCGGACGGAGGCGAAGTGCTGAACCGTGACCTGTGGGAGCGACTCGACGACGTGTGCCGGCGGGCCGGGACCCCCGTGGCGTGGGAGCACGTGCGGGGCCACTCGGGGCATGCGCTCAACGAGCGGTGCGACGCCATCGCCACGGCGTTCTCCCGGGGAGAGCGGCCGGAGCTGCGTTCCGGCGACGGGTCCTGGATCCAAGGCCTGGGGCCCGACAGCCTTGCCGAAGGGTTGAGCTATCCGATCTATCTCAGTCTGGTGGAAGGCGAGCTTCGCGTGCACCTGGACTGGGAGGACTGCGAGCACTGGGTCAAGGGGGCGAAAGGAGCCAAGTACAAGAAGGTGAAGGCGCGACAGGAACTGGCGGGCATCCTGGTCGCCTGGGCGGTTCCCGACGCGGTCGCCCGGCGCCTGGGGCTCCTCTAGCCGGCCATGGGCGGGCGCTGTCCACCCGGCGGACGCCGGAGCCCGTATCCGCGATGAAGGCCTTCGTCCTGGCGGCCGGGCTCGGCACGAGGCTGCGGCCCCTGACCGAGGAGCTTCCCAAGCCGGCCTGGCCCTTCTTCGACGTCCCCCTGGCAGCCCACGTGCTGAGGGAACTGGCGCGGGCTGGGGTGGGGGAGGCCGTGGTGAACCTGCACCACCTGCCCGAGCGGCTGCGGAGCGCGTTGGCACCCTGGATCCCGGCGGGGCTTCGCGTGCGTTGGAGCCTGGAACCGCAGATCCTGGGAACCGGGGGAGCCCTCCTGGCGTGGCGTGACTTCCTGAAGCACGGCCCGTTCCTCCTCCTGAACGCCGACACCTACCAGGAGTTGGACCTCGCCGCCGCAATCCGGGAACACGAGGTCCGCGGATGCCTGGCCACCCTGTCGCTTCGCCGGCTCCCGCCGGGGAGCCCGGCGCCGATCGAGGCGGATGCCTCCGGCCGGATCGTCCGATTCCTCGATGCACGGGCTCCCGGCGACGGGGTGGGTGCGCCGTGCGAGTTCACCGGCGTGCACGTGCTCGACCCCCTCGTCCTCCACTGGCTCCCGGACCGCTCGCACTGCATCAATGCCGACGTGCACCGCCCCTCGGTCGCCGCGGGCGGTGCGCTGGCCGGGTACTTCGCGCCCGAGGATTCCTTCTGGAGCGACCTCGGCACGCCGGAGCGCTACCTCGGTGCCCACCGGGAGTTCCTCGCCAGGGGCACCCTGCCTCCGGAGACGCCCGGCCGGCTGGTGACGGAGGACGAGGTCACCGTCGACGGGGGCCGGGTGCGGGCGCCTTCCTACCTCGGCCCGGGGGCACGGGTCGAGGCGGGAGGCGTGGCGGGTCCCTTCGCGGTGCTCGGCGCCGGAGCGATCGTGGGTCGGCGGGCACGGGTGGAGGGGAGCGTGCTGTGGGCCGGGGCGGTGACGGCGGGCGAGGGGCTTCGCGAGTCCATCGTTTCTTCCTCCGGAACGCGGCTCCGGGTGGCGCCGAGGGATAGGGCGTGAGTGGCGAGGAGCGCTTCGAGCGCTGGCACGGGGCCGTCTCGCAGCGGGTCTCCCGAAGGCGCTGCGACCCGCGCCCGGTGCGGCCGGAGGACCTTGCTGCGTTGGCAGACCACTGCGCCGCCTTTCGGCCCTTCGAATCGGCCCGCGCCGAACTCGTGTCACAGGCCTCCGCGGACCTGTTCCGCGGGGTGGTGGGCGGTTACGGGGCCGTGAAGGGGGCGCCGTCGTGCCTGGTGTTCGTGGGGACCGAGGGCGGCGCCGCCGAGGTGGGGTACGTGGGCGAGGCCGCCGTCCTCGAGGCCACGGCCCTGGGCCTCGGGACCTGCTGGGTGGCCGGTCTCTTCCGGCCGGAACGGGCTCGGGATGTGGCCCGCGTCGCTCCCGGGGAGCGCGTGTTCGCGGTCTCGCCCGTCGGAATCCCGGTGGGCCGCAAGTCGGTGGAGGAACGCCTGATGTCGGCGGTCGCCCGCTCCCGGAGCCGCCGGCCCGCCACCGAGATCGCCCCCGGCGTGCAGACCTGGCCGGATTGGGCCGCACGGGGAATCGCTGCGGCCCGGCTCGCGCCGTCGGCTGTGAACCGCCAGCCCTGGCGCTTCCGTCGGGAGGGCGACGCCGTCGTCGTGTCGGTGGACGGCCCCGACACCCACGGGATTCCCAAACGCCTCGACTGCGGCATCGCCATGCTCCACTTCGAGGCGGGCGCCCGGTCGGCGCAGAGGGCCGGCCGCTGGGAACTCCTCCCACCTCCGGACGTCGCGGCCTACCATCCCATCGACTGACCCCCGAAGAACCGGCGCCGCTCCTACCCCCACGGAAGACCTGCCCGCACCGGAGCGCTCCCCGGTGGCGGCGAATCGCCGTTCAGGGGATTCCCCTGGATCTGGTGGTCGGAGATGTTCAACGGCTGCCGGGGAAGCTGGGGAGAGGCGGAGGGGGGTCCTTCCTCAGGCGCCCGCCAGGGCGGCGTACAGGTCCCTCAGATCGTCGTGGGGCACGTACACGGCCACCCACGGGAGCCGCTCTGCCGGGTCGCTCTCCTCGAACGCCCACCCGTGGAGGGGCAGGGCGGCGCCGCAGCTCGCCCGGAGGGCGTCGAGGATGCGCTCCCGCAGACGCCCTTGACCTCGGCTGAACGCGGCTCCGAGGAACCGCCCCGCGGGCTCCGGGCTGGGGAAGCGGAGCCACGCCCGCCCCCCGCGGTCGAGGCACGCCGCGAGAACCGGGATCTCCAGAGCCTGGAGAAGGGCCACGAGGCCGGAGACCCACTCGCAGGGTTCTGGGCACGGGAGGTGGGGGGCGCAGGACTGCATCGCCTGTCGGATCGGTTCCCTCCGCGCGGACCTTGAGATCCCGCGCCCCTCCTGCGCGCGGCGTCCTTGACGAGAGGACGGGGAGTGGCAGTCTCCCGGAGCGTTCCCGGGTGCGGGTGAGGCGGTCCCGGACCTCCAGGGTGGCAGAGGAAACCGGCGGAGAGAGGCCATGGTGAAGCTCACAGTGAACGGCAAGGAGCACCAGCTCGACGTCAGCCCCGAGGTCCCGCTCCTGTGGGTGCTGCGCGAGAACCTGGGGCTCACGGGGACGAAGTTCGGGTGCGGCATCGAGGCCTGCGGAGCGTGCACCGTCCACGTGGACGGCGAAGCCCGTCGGTCCTGCCAGCTGCCGGTGGGGCGGGTCGAGGGGAGGAGCGTGACCACCATCGAGGGTCTTGCGCCGGACCACCCGGTGCGCGTGGCCTGGATCGAGGACGACGTGCCCCAGTGCGGCTACTGCCACCCGGGGCAGATCATGGCGGCGGCAGCCCTGCTGACCGCGCGGCCTTCGCCCTCGGACGCCGACATCGACGAGGCCATGTCCGGGAACCTGTGCCGGTGCGGCACCTACCAGCGGATCCGCAGGGCCATCCACAGGGCCTCTCGGGCCGTTGGAGAGAAGGGGAAGCCATGATCGCGGGTGCGGAGATGGGGCGCAGGGACTTCCTGAAGATCGGGGTGGCGGCGGGTGGCGGGCTCGTGCTCGGCTTCGGGCTGCCGGGGACGGGGGGTGGACGGCGGGCCGCGGCGGCCGGGGTCCCCTTCGCGCCGAACGCCTTCCTGCGGATCGGCGCCGACGAGTCGGTGACCGTGGTGGTGGGCAAGGCGGAGATGGGGCAGGGGGTGTACACGTCGCTCCCGATGCTGGTGGCCGAGGAACTCGAGTGCGACTGGGCCCGGGTTCGGGTCGAGGCGGCCCCGGTGGACCCGGCCTACAACCACACGGCCTGGGGTTCCCAGATGACCGGGGGGAGCACCAGCGTCTGGTCCTCCTGGGAGCAGTTGAGCCGGGCCGGGGCCGCGGCGCGGTTGTTGCTCGTTTCCGCCGCTGCGGGCACGTGGGGCGTGCCGGCGGCGGAGTGCCGTGCCGAGCAGGGGTTCGTGGTCCACGGGCCCTCGGGCCGGAGGCTTTCCTACGGAACGCTCGCCCAGGCGGCGGCCGCCCTCCCCGTGCCGGAGGAGGTCCAGCTCAAGGATCCCTCCGAGTGGAAGGTCCTGGGGCGACCCCGCCGCCGGCTCGACACGCCGGAGAAGACGGACGGAAGCGCCCGGTTCGGAATCGACGTGGGGCGGCCCGGCTTGCTCACGGCGGTGATCGCGAGGCCGCCGGTGTTCGGGGCGAAGCGGAAGGGTTTCGACCCCGCGAAGGCCGAGGCCGTGCCCGGCGTGCGCGCCGTGGTGGCCGTGGACGCGGGAGTGGCGGTGGTGGCCGACGGGTTCTGGGCGGCGCAGCAGGGGCGGGAGGCCCTCGAGGTGTCGTGGGACGAGGGCGGCCTTGCCACGCTCTCCACCGACGGCCTGCGGGAGGAGTTCGCGCGGCTCGCGGCCACGCCGGGGGCGGTAGCCCGAAAGGACGGGGACGCCGAGGCCGTGCTGGCCAAGGCCGCGCGCCACATCGAGGCGACCTACGAGGTGCCGTACCTGGCCCACGCCCCCATGGAGCCCCTCAACTGCGTGGCCGAGGTGGGCCCGGACCGGTGCGAGGTGTGGACCGGGACCCAGTTCCAGACCGTGGACCGCGACGCCGCGGCGCGCGCGGCGGGACTGCCCCCGGAGAAGGTGCGGCTGCACACCGCGTTTCTGGGCGGCGGGTTCGGCCGTCGTGGCAACCCCGCCTCGGACTTCGTGACCGAGGCGGTCCAGGTGGCGAAGGCTGTGGGCCGGCCGGTCAAGGTGATCTGGACGCGGGAGGACGACGTGCGCGGCGGGTACTACCGCCCGATGTGGTACGACCGGATCGCCGCGGCCCTCGACGAGAAGGGGCTCCCCCTCGCGTGGCGCCACACCATCGTGGGCCAGTCGATCCTGGCTGGCACACCCTTCGCGCAGGGGGACGTGGACGCCACCTCGGTGGAAGGTGCCAAGGACCTCCCGTATGCGGTTCCCAACGTCCTCGTGGATCTGCACAGCCCGAGCCTGGCGATCCCGGTGCTGTGGTGGCGCTCGGTCGGGCACTCCCACACGGCCTTCGTGGTGGAGGGGTTCATCGACGAACTCGCCCACGCAGCGGGCAAGGACCCCTACGACTACCGCCGGGGGCTGCTCGGTGCGCAACCGCGCCTGCTGGGGGTCCTGGACCGGGCCGCGGAGACGGCGGGCTGGGGCGAGGCGCTTCCGGAAGGCCGCGCAAGGGGGATCGCCGTTCACGCCTCCTTCGGAAGCTTCGCAGCCCAGGTGGCCGAGGTGTCGGTGGAAAAGGGGAGGGTGCGGGTCCACAGGGTGGTGTGCGCGGTGGACTGCGGCCGCTTCGTCAACCCCGATACCATCGAAGCGCAGATGGAGTCGGGGATCGCCTACGGGCTCTCCGCGGTCCTCCACGGGGAGATCACGTTCCGGAACGGGCGCGTGCGGCAGGGAAACTTCGACGACTACCCGGTGCTCCGGCTGCGGGAGATGCCTCGGGTGGAGGTCCACCTGGTGGCGAGCGGCGAGGCGCCCGGGGGCGTCGGAGAGCCGGGGGTCCCACCCATCGCGCCGGCCGTCGTGAACGCCGTGTATGCCGCCACCGGCAAGCGCCTGCGCCGGTTGCCCATCCGCAGGGAGGACCTGGCCTGACGGAGCCGGCCGGAACCGACCGCCCGGTCGTGGAGGCCGAGGGCCTTGTGAAGGCCTTCGCCGACTTCCGCGCCGTGGACGGGATCTCCTTTGCGGTCCGCCGAGGGGAATGCTTCGGGCTCCTGGGCCCGAACGGGGCGGGCAAGACCACGACCATCCGCATGACGTACGGGTACAGCCCGGTGACCTCCGGGCGCCTCGAGGTGTTCGGCCTCGACGTGGGCGCGAGGCGGCGCGAGGTGGCCGCGCGGGTGGGCGTGTGCCAGCAGGACAACAACCTGGACCCCGATCTCACGGTGGACGAGAACCTCGTGGTGTTCGCCCGCTACTTCGACCTGCCCCGGGCCGAGGCCCTGCGGCGCGCCGGGGACCTGCTGGAGTTCGTCGCCCTGGCGCACCGGAGGGCGTCGCCGGTGACCGAGCTGTCCGGGGGCATGATGCGGCGTCTCGTCCTCGCCCGGGCGCTGATCAACGAGCCCGAACTCCTGATCCTCGACGAGCCCACCGCCGGCCTCGACCCCCAGGCTCGCCACCAGGTGTGGGAGAAGGTCGAGGACCTGCGCCGCCGCGGCCTCACCGTGCTCCTCACCACCCACTACATGGACGAGGCGGCCCGGCTGTGCGACCGCCTCGTGATCCTGGACCACGGCCGCATCCTCGTGGAGGGTACTCCGGCCGACCTGATCCGCTCCCACGTGGGGCGCTACGTGATCGAGGTCTCCGAGCCGGGGGAGGGCTTGCGGGGCTTCGTGGCGGCGGAGGGACTCAAGGCAGAGGATCTCGGGCACCGGCTCCTGGTGTACGGGGAGGACGGGGACGCGGTCTTCCACCGGATCGCCGAGGAGTACTGCACGGGGGGGTGCGTGATGCGGATGGCGACCCTGGAGGACGTGTTCCTCAAGCTGACCGGACGGGGGCTGAGGGAATGACCCCGGGCGTGGGAGACGTCTCCCGCCGCCTGTGGCGGGTGTGGCAGCGCAACTGGACGGTCTATCGGAAGACCTGGCGGATCGGGTTCCTTCCTCCTCTGCTCGAGCCGATCTTCTACCTCGTGGCCTTCGGGGCCGGGCTCGGATCCCTCGTGGGGGAAGTGTCCTACGCAGGGGAGGCCGTGGGGTACGTCCGCTTCATCGCGCCCGCGTTGCTGGCCATCGCGATCATGCAGAACGCCTTCTTCGAGAACACCTACGCGTCCTTCGTGCGCATGTACTACCAGAAGACCTTCGACGCCATGCTGGCCACGCCGCTGTCCCTGGAGGACGTGATCACCGGGGAGATCGCCTGGGGCGCCACCAAGTCGGCCCTGGCCGCCACCCTGATGCTGGGGGTGCTCACGCCCTTCGGGCTGCTCTCCTACCCCCACGCCCTGCTGATTCCCCCGGTGGCCCTGGTGGGAGGCCTGGCCTTCGGCTGCATCGGCATGTGGTTCACCGGGATGATGCCCACCATCGAGGTCTTCAACCTGCCCGTGTTCCTCTTCGTCACCCCCATGTTCCTCTTCAGCGGCACCTTCTTCCCCCTGGAGAACCTGCCCGGCTGGGCCCGCCACGCGGCCCAGGTCTTCCCCCTCACCCACCTCGTGACCCTGGTGCGCTCCCTCGCCTTCGGCCGCTGGACCCCGGCGCTCCGGGGCCCCCTCGCCTACCTCGCCGCCGTCGCGGCGG
>CAZGRT010000024.1:0-5880 GCA_964528225.1 uncultured Thermodesulfobacteriota bacterium
GGTACTTGACCTTCAGGGTCACGACCTCGCAGAAGCGCCCCTCCCGGACCAGGCCCCCCAACAGCGAGATGGCGTCCGGCTTGTTCGCCTCGATGCCCAGGTACCCGCGCTCGAGGCCGAAGATCGACAGGATCGTCCGGAGCCCCGACAGGATGCTCTGGGGCGCCTCGAGCATCAGGCGGTGATCGGCCGTCAGGTAGGGCTCGCACTCCACGCCGTTGAGGAGCACGGCGTCGATCCGGACCTCCGGAGGAGGGGAGAGCTTGACGTGGGTGGGGAACGTGGCCCCTCCCATCCCCACGACCCCGGCGTCCAGGATGCGCCGGCGCAGGACCTCCGGCGCCGCTCCGAAGGGCTCGGGCAGCGCCTCCAGGTCCCCCGCCCAGGCATCCTGCCCATCCGACTCGATCTCCACGGCCGGTTGGGGCGAACCCATGGGGTGGGGGTGGAGGCCGACGCCCCGGACCGTGCCGGAGGTTGGGGCGTGTACGGGCACCGACACGAAGCCCACGGGCTCGCCGATCTTCTGCCCGGCCAGGACCCGGTCGCCCTTCTGCACCACCGGGCGCGCCGGAGCGCCGATGTGCTGGCTCAGGGGCACGAAGAGCCTCTCCGGGAGCGGCACCGACTCCACCGCCTTGCCGGAGGTCCGATGCTTCTCCTCCGGGGGGTGCACCCCTCCACGGAAGGTACGGGCGTTCATCCCGCCTCCTCCCGCCGCGGTTCCCGGCGGTAGGGGTCCGCCTGGACGATGGCGTGGACCGGGCACACCTCGATGCACTGGTAGCAGGAGATGCACTTCTCCGGGTCGACGAGGTGGGGCTGCTTCTTCTCGCCGGAGATGGCTTCCACGGGGCACGCCTTCACGCACTTCGTGCACCCGATGCAGGTCTTGTCGTCGATCCGCGCGCGGTAGCGGACCTCCACCAGGTCGTCGATGTTGCCGGTGGGGCACACGGTGGCGCACAGGCCGCAGGAAGTGCACTTGGCCGGGTCGATCCGGGCCAGGTCGCGGTCCATCGCGATGGCCTCGAAGGGGCAGGTCTTCTCGCACCGCCGGCACCCGATGCAACCCCGGGAGCACACCTCCTTGACGGCCTTCCCCTTGTGGGGGTTCGTGCAGCGCACGTAGACGAGCTCCGAGGCCGGCATGAGGTCGATGATGCGCTTGGGGCAGGCGTCCACGCAGTTGCCGCACCCGGTGCACCGGCCCCGGTCCACGTGGGCGAGCCCGTCGTCCCCGACGTGGACCGCGTCGAAGGGGCAGGATCTCTCGCAGCTCCCGAGCCCCATGCACCCGTGGGCGCAGAGCTTGGGGCCGCCCCCCACGAGGGCGGCCGCCCGGCAGTCGAGGACCCCGGAGTACACCCCCTTGTCCCCGGCCACGCCCCGGGCACCCTTGCAGTGGACCACGGCGACCTTCTTCACGGACGCCCCCGCGTCCACCCCGAGGATCCGCGCCACGGCCGTGGCCACGTCCGCCCCGCCCGGGATGCAGGCGTTGGCGGAAGCCTTGCCCTCGGCCAGCGCCCGGGCCAGGGCGTTGCACCCGGCGTACCCGCAGGCGCCGCAGTTCACTCCGGGCAAAGACCGCTCCAGTTCCTCGACCTTGGGGTCGACGTGCACCCGGAACTTGAGGCTCGCGGCGCCGAGCCCGAGGGCCGCCGCACATCCCAGACCTCCGAGGACGAGGATCGCTTCGACCATCGCCGCCCTACTTCACCAGTCCCGCGAAGCCCATGAAGGCCAGGGACAGGAGGCCGGCGGTGACCAGGGCGATGGCGGTTCCCTGGAAGGGGCGCGGCACGTCGGAGAGGGAGACCCTCTCCCGGATCCCCGAGAAGAGCACGAGGGCGAGGCCGAACCCGAGGCTCGCACCCACGCTGAACACGATCGTCTCCAGGAACCCGTACCCCTTCTGGACGTTGAGCACCGCCACCCCCAGCACGGCGCAGTTGGTCGTGATGAGCGGCAGGAAGATCCCCAGCGCCTGGTACAGCGCCGGGCTCGTGACCTGCACCACCATCTCCACCAGCTGCACCAGCGCGGCGATGACCAGGATGAACGCGATGGTCTGGAGGTACTCGAGCCCGAAGGGCGCCAGGACGAAGGCCTGGAGGAGCCAGGTGACCACCGATGCGACGGTCATCACGAAGACCACCGCCATGGACATGCCCATGGCGGTCTCGATCTTCTTCGAGACCCCCAGGAACGGGCAGATGCCCAGGAAGCGGGCCAGGACGAAGTTGTTTACGAGGACCGAACTGACGAAGAGCAGCCCGAGCCCCGCGAGGGTGTCCATGGGATGTGCCCCTCAGCGCCGTGGGGTTTCGCCCCGCCCCGGGGGGAAGGGTCGCGACAGGCTATGAAACTGTTCACAAGGAGTCAAGGGAGTTTCGTCTCCCCGAACGGCCGCGGCCACGGGGAGATCCGCGGCCGGCATGGGGTAGGAGCCGAGCTCCTCGGGCAGGACCCAGGCGAAGTCCTGGCAGTGCAGGGGGCGCGGCGCACCGGCCGCCAGGGTGCAGCAGTAGGCGTGGAGCCGGATGCGGACGTGGGGGTAGTCGTGGTCCACCGAGAGGAGGGCCCTCCCGACCTCCACCTCCACGCCGAGTTCCTCCCGGATCTCCCGACGCAGTGCCGCCTCCCGACTCTCTCCCTCCTCCACCTTGCCCCCCGGGAATTCCCAGAGCCCCCCGTGGGGACCTCCGGGCGACCGCTGGGCGAGCAGCACGCGGCCGTCACCCCGCCGGATGACGGCCGCGACGACGTCGAGCGGCGCGGCCTTCCCCGGCCGGGTCACGCCTTGAGTTCCGCGAGGTCCTTGAAGTGCTCCAAGGCCTTGGGGTTCGCCAGGGCGTCCTTGTTCTTGACCTCCTGCCCCTGCACGGTCTTGAGGACCGCCATCTCGACGAGCTTGCCGCTGATCGTGCGGGGGATCTCCGGGACCTGGATGATCTTCGCGGGCACGTGGCGGGGCGTCGTGTTGCGCCGGATCTGGTCCCGGATGCTCTTCTGCAGAGCGTCGTCGAGCTTCCGACCCGGCCGGAGGACCACGAACAGGATGATTCGGACGTCGTCCTCCCAGGGTTGGCCGATCACCAGGGACTCCACGACGTCCTCGAGGGCCTCCACCTGGCGGTAGATCTCGGCGGTGCCGATGCGGACCCCGCCGGGGTTGAGGGTCGCGTCGGAGCGGCCGTACACGATCACGCCGCCGTGCTCCGTGACCTCGATGTAGTCGCCGTGGCGCCAGACCCCGGGGTAGTGCCGGAAATAGGCGTCCAGGTACTTCTCGTCGCCCGGGTCGTTCCAGAAGCACACCGGCATCGACGGGAAGGGCGCCGTGCAGACGAGCTCACCCTTCTGGCCCACCACCGGACGGCCGTCGTCGTCCCACGCCTCCACCTTCATCCCGAGGCCCCGCTTCTGGATCTCCCCGGCGTAGACGGGGCTGATCGGGGAGCCCAGGATGAAGCAGGAGATGATGTCGGTGCCCCCGCAGATCGAGGCGAGCTGGACGTCCTTCTTGACCTCCCGGTAGACCCACTCGAAACCCTCCACCGCCAGCGGGGAGCCGGTGGAGCAGACGGCCTTGAGGGGGGAGAGGTCGAAGTCCGCGCCGGGGCGCACGCCGCTCTTCTCGCACATGGCGATGTACTTGGCGCTCGTGCCGAAGACCGTGACCTTCTGATCCTGCGCCATCTTCCAGAGCACGGACATGTCGGGGTAGCCGGGGCTCCCGTCGAACAGGACCACCTTGGCCCCGACGAAGAGCGAGCTCACCAGCCAGTTCCACATCATCCACCCGCAGGTGGTGAAGTAGAAGATCGTGTCCTCCCGCGTGAGGTCGCAGTGGAGGACGAGTTCCTTCGCGTGCTGGACGAGCGTACCCCCGGCCCCGTGGACGATGCACTTCGGGACCCCCGTGGTCCCCGAGGAGTACATGATGTAGATCGGGTGGTCGAAGGGCAGTTGGACGAAGTCGATCTCCCGGGCGTCGTTGTCCAGGGCGTCTTGCCAGGACACCGCCTTGGGGACCGCCGAGAGGTCGGGCGCGGCGGAAACGAACGGCACCACCACGATCTTCTCGATGGACTCGATCTCCCGAGCCACCTCCGCCACCCGCTCCAAGGAGCCGAAGGACTTGCCGTTGTAGAAGTACCCGTCCGCCGTCACCAGCACCTTGGGCGCGATCTGGCCGAAGCGGTCCATCACTCCCTTGAACCCGAAGTCCGGGCTGCAGGACGACCAGATGGCGCCCAGGCTCGTGGCCGCCAGCATGGCCACCACCGTCTCGATGCGGTTGGGCATGAACCCCGCCACCCGGTCGCCGCGGGTCACGCCGGCATCGGAGAGGAAGCGGACCATGCGGGCCACCTGCTCGTAGAGCTGGCGGTACGTCAGCGTGGCCCCGGCTCTCCCCGCCTCCCCCACGAACGTCAGGGCGGGGCGGTCGTCGCGGTACCGCAGCAGGTTCTCCGCGAAGTTGAGCTTCGCCCCGCGGAACCACCGCGCGCCCGGCATCACCGGGTTCTCCAGGACGGCCTCGTGGGCGGTCGCGCGGATGCCGGCGAACCTCCACATCGTCTCCCAGAACGCGGGGATGTCTCGGACGGACCACTCGTACAGTTCGTCGTACCCGCTCAGGGCCAGCCCGTTCTCCCGGTTCGCGTACTCGATGAACCGGGTCAGGTTGGCTCGGGCGACCTTCTCGGGGCTGGGAGACCAGAGGAGTCGGCTCATGGGTTCCTCCTGAGGACGGCGGCCGAACCGGCCGCTCGAACGAATGGACGAGGCCGCCGGGGACGATACCGGAAGCCCCTCGGCCCGGCAACAGCGGGGCGTTCCGAGCCCCGGGTCAGGACGTGCGCGGCACCGTCAGGGGGGCGGGCCTCGCCAGCTTCTGGCCGAGCACGTCCCCGCACCCGGCGCAGTGGTACGTGTAGCGGTCCCCCTCCGGCAGGACCAGGAACAGGCGGGGCCGGACGGGCATCGCCCGGCCGCACCGGGGGCAGTAAAGCTCGGTGGCGTTGAACTGCTCGAAGGAATCCCTTGCCGGCCGCGTACGCGGCCGCTGTCCGGGCCCCGAGGCCCTCATCTCACCCCTCGCCCCGGGACCCGGCGTCCTCGGCCTCCCGTTCCCGGACCACACAACGCACGCCCCGGCCTTCCCGGCCCGGGGCGAAGCACCCGTTGCAGCTGATGCACCGGGCGGGCTCTCGACCCCCGGCCTCCCAGCGGCGCGGCAGGTCCGGCTCCCAGAGGAGCGGGCGCGACAGGCTGAAGAGGTCCGCGGCGTTCTCGAGGAGCATCTGCTCCAGGGCCTCGGGCCTCCGCAGCCCCCCGACCACGGCCACCGGCGCCGTGACCTGCCGTTTCACCGCCGTGGCGAGGTCGCGGAAATAGGCTTCCCCGGAAATCGGCTTGACGGCCCGCGCGGCGCCCAGGTCCCCCGACCCCGGCGTGCCGCCGCTCACCTCCAGGAAGCACGGAGCCCTCAGGTCGAGCCAGGCGGCCACCCGACAGGCGTCCTCCACCTCGAGTCCGCCCGGGACGAAGTCGCACCCGTTGAGCTTCACGGCCACCGGGAAGTCCGGGCCGGCCGTGCCCTGAACCGCGGCGAACACCTCCTGGAGGAAGCGGAACCGCTGCCGCAGCTCCCCGCCGTAGCGGTCCGTTCGCTGGTTGGTGGCCGGAGACAGGAACTGGTTGACCAGGTACCCGTGGGCCGCGTGGATCTGCACGAAGTCGAACCCGGCCTCGCGGGCCCGCCGCGCGGCCCGGCCGAAGTCCCCCACGATCCGCGCGATCTCCTCCGCCGTGAGTTCCCGGGGCACCTCGGGATATCTGTTCTCCACTGAATTTCCTCACTGAGCT
>CAZGRT010000025.1:0-13432 GCA_964528225.1 uncultured Thermodesulfobacteriota bacterium
ACCTTGAGATCCCGATGCCCCAGGAGGTCGAGCACCCAGAAGACGTAGGAGGCGGTGGCCCCTCCGTCGCGCTTCACCGAGTCGTACAGCACCACCCGGTCCTCCCGGGAGATGCCGTGGGCTCCCAGGATCTCCTGGGCCCGGACGGTGCCCACGAACAGCTCCCCCAGCCCACGGGCCGGGTCGTCGTAGCGGAAGGCGGTCCAGGGCAGGCGAACCGCACCCGGAACGACCCTCCCGTCGAAGTCCTTGTCGGTGCGCACGTCGACCACCACGAGCCCGGCGTCCGCCGCGTGCGCCTTGAGCCACGCCCCGGTGGCGAGGAACCGCGCACCCGGGAGCTCCCCGGCCGACTGCCGCGCGGAAGCCAGCGCCCAGAACGCGCCCAGCAACAGGGCGACCGCGATGACCACGTGCCTGGCGATGCCCGCCTCTCGCCTCATCGTCCTCCTCCTGCCAGCCCGAGAAATGACGCAACGCCCGCGCATACTAGACGGGCAAACCCCGGCGTCAAGGCGGCAAAAGCACCCTTTGACCGCTCCGCCGGATCTGGTAGGTTCCGGCGCGCCGGACGGCCCTGCAGACTCCGGCGACGAGGGAGGGATGGGCGATCTCCTGCTCTACGCCGTGCCGTGGTGCGAGCGGTGCCATCGGGTCCGCCGGTTCCTGGAGGCGGCCGGACGGCCGTACCGAGAGGTAAACCCGGAGGAGGACCCGGAGGCGCGGGAGCGGCTCGCGGCGGCTGGCGGCGGCACCCTCGAGGTCCCAGCCCTCCAGATCGGCGAGACCTTCCTCCTGGACCCCGGCGACGAAGCCCTCGCCGAGGCGCTGGGAGTCAGGCTGCCGGAAGCCTCGGAGGTCTTCGACGTCGCCGTGGTCGGAGGGGGCCCGGCGGGCCTTACGGCCGCGATCTACCTGGCCCGGGAGCGACTGCGCACCGTGGTGCTGGAGAGGGCGATGCCCGGGGGCCAGGCCGCCGTCACGGGCAAGATCGAGAACTACCCGGGGTTCCCGGACCCAATCGGCGGCGCGGAACTCATGGAGCGCGTCCAGCGTCAGGCGGAGAAGTTCGGGGCCGTGATCCGCCCCTTCACCGACGTCCGCCGGCTCCGCCAGGCCGGGGCCCTGTTCGAGATCGACGTGGAGGAGGCGACCTGGCGGGCGGCCGCCGTGATCCTCGCCACCGGCTCCGTCTACCGGCGGATGGGCGTTCCCGGCGAGGCCGAACTCGTGGGGCGGGGAGTGAGCTTCTGCGCCACGTGCGACGCGCCCTTCTTCCGGGGCGAGCACGTGGTCGTGGTCGGCGGGGGGAACTCGGCCCTCCAGGAGACGGTGCACCTCGCGGAATTCGCGTCGCGGATCACCCTGGTCCAGATGCTCGACCGGCTCACGGGGTCCCGGGTGCTCGAGGAACGCGTGCGGGCGATGGACAAGGTCGAACTGCTCCTCTCCCACCGCGTCGTACGGGTGCTCGGGAGCGAGGGCGTGGACGCCGTGGAGGTGGAGGAGGTGGGATCGGGGCGGACCCGCCGGATCCCGTGCCGGGGCGTCTTCGTCTTCATCGGCCTGGTGCCCAACACCGCCTTCCTGCGGGGCACCGTGGAACTCGACGACGGAGGGTTCGTGCTGAGCCCCCCGGGGAGCCTCGCCACGTCGGTGCCCGGCGTCTTCGCCGCCGGCGACGCGCGGGCCGGCAGCGCCAAGCAACTGACCTCGGCCGTGGGCGAGGGAACCGTGGCGTCCTTCCTCGCGCAGAGCTGGCTCGACCGCCGCCGCGGCCCCCCGGCGTGACGGCTCCCCCTTCCGACGAGATCCCCGTGCCGGACATCGAGCGCACCGACCGCGAAAGCCTCCTCCGGCTCGCCTCCCTGTGCGGGGTCCTGCCCGGCTACCACGACGTGTGGGGGCGCTACCACGAGGCGGACCTGGAGTCCCTGGTCGCCCTCCTCGCGGACATGGGTGTAGCGGCAGGAAGCCGGGAGGAGGTCCTGGCGGAGATCCGCAGACGGGAGTCCGCGGCCGAGGGACGGCTGGTGGAGCCCTTCGTGCTCCTCCACGAAGGCGACCCGCAGCGCCTGACCCTCCGCGTCCTCCCGGGCCGGGACATCGAGGTGACCGCACGGAGGGAGGGCCGCCGCCTCCCCCTCCACGCGCCCGTGGCCGAACCCGGCGCTCCGGGCGGCCCCCGCGTCACCGTGACCACGGACCTCGCGGCGAACCTCCCCCCCGGCGTCCACCAGGTCGAGTTGACCGTCCGCTCGGCAGGCACGGTGGAGACGGCGGAGACGGCGTGCGCGGTCGCCCCCCCGCGGGCCTACGAACCCGACGAACTGCGGGAGGGGCGGAGGCTCTGGGGGGTGAACATCCCCCTCTACGGCGTGCGCTCCGGCCGCAACTGGGGCATCGGCGACTTCGCCGACCTCTACGAGGCGGTGGGGTGGGCCGCGGAGCTCGGTGCCGGGATGGTCGGCCTGCTGCCCCTGCACGCCCTGTTCAACGAGCCCCCCCTCGGGGTGAGCCCCTACTACCCCTCCAGCCGCCTCTGGCTCAACCCGATCCACATCGCGCTGCACGAGGTCCCGGAGGCCGCCGATCCCCGCGTCGGGGAATTCTGCCGGGCCGACGACACACTGCGCGAGCTCGAGAGGCTCCGCCGCGCCGACCGGGTGGACCACGGAGGTGTCTGGCGGCTGAAGAGGCGGGCCCTGGAAGGGTGCCACGAAGCCTTCGCGGCCACGCACTCCCAACCGGTCTCGGCCCGCGGGGAGGCCTTCCGGGCCTGGCGCGCCTCCCGGGGCGAACCCCTGGAGGACTTCGCCACCTTCTGTGCCCTTAGGGACTGCCTTCTAGATGCCGGAGGGCACCCGCGTCCGTGGCCGGAGTGGCCGGCCGAGTACCGGCGCCCCGGAACCCCCGCCGTGCGGGCCTTCCGCCGGGAGAACCCGGACCGCGTGGAGTTCCACGCCTACCTCCAGTGGCTCGCCGAGGGCCAACTGGCCCGCTGCGCGGGCCGGGCGACAGAGCTGGGCATGCCGGTGGGGCTCTACCTGGACATGGCCCTCGGGGTGGACCCGTGCGGCGCGGACGCGTGGGTGTACCAGGACGTGCTCGCCCTGGACGCCTCGGCCGGGGCGCCGCCCGACCCCTTCAGCCTGATGGGCCAGCGCTGGGGAGTCCCCCCCGCGATCCCCGGCCGCCACCGCCGGACGGGATACCGTGCCTTCCGGGAGACCGTGGCGCACAACGCCCGCCGCGCCGGCGCCCTGCGGCTCGACCACGTCCTCAGCCTGTGGCGTCTGTTCTGGGTGCCCAAGGGGCTCCCGGCCTCCCGCGGGGCCTACGTGTGCGACCGGGCGGACGACTTGCTCGCCCTGCTCCGCCTGGAGAGCCGCGGGGCGCGGTGCCTGATCGTGGGGGAGGACCTCGGCACGATCCCGCCGGAGGTCAAGGAAGCCCTGATGGCGTCGGGCTGCTACTCCTACCGCCTGCTCATCTTCGAGAAGGACGGCGACGGGCGGTACCGGCCTCCCGGGGCCTACCCCCGCCAGTGCCTCGTCTCCATGGCGACCCACGACCTTCCCACCTCGGACGGCTTCTGGCTGGGGCGCGACCTGGAGGTCAAGCGGGACCTCGGCCAGTACCCCGGCGCCGACGCGGAGCGGGGGGACGCGGAGGGGCGGCGGTGGGACCGCCTCCGGCTCCTGGAGGCCCTCGCCTCCGAGGGGCTGCTGCCCCCCGGCATGGTCCCGGCCCACGAGGTCCCGGCCGGGCGCCTCGACGAACTGGCCGCCGCGTGCCACGCCTTCCTGGCCCGGACCCCCTCGGCGCTGCTCCTCGCGAACCTCGACGACCTCCTCGGCGGTCTGGAGATGCAGAACCTCCCCGGGACCACGGTGGAGCACCCCAACTGGGTGCGGAAGTGCGACGTCCCGCTGGAGAGGTGGGGCTCCTCCACCCGGGCGGCCCGGATCGCCGAGGCGATCCGGCGGGAGGGGAGAGGGCCCGCCGCCGTTTGACTCTGACAAACAGCGCTGCTACAAGGGAGCCGGCGCCCGGACCCCCGGGCGCCGCTGACAGGAGGCGCCTTGTACGGCTTGGAACAGCAAGTGCTCCGGGTCGACGTGGCAGGCATGCCCCTGGAGTGGATCGGCTACCAGGAGGCCGTGCGCCTGTACCATCTGGACCGCGTCGTCTACGCCCTCGGCACGGTCCTGTACCGGCTGCGCGGCGGGGTCTCGGCCCGCACCGGCCTGCGGAGCACCATCGAGGTCAACTCCATCCTCGCCACGGCAGGGGACCGGCACGTCCTCGCGAAGGCCCGCCGGGGCTACACCCCTCCCCTCAGCAACCCCGTCCTGTTCCGGCGCGACGCCCACCTGTGCCTGTACTGCGGGGAACGCCAGGACCCCCTCCTCCTCTCCCGGGACCACGTGACGCCCCTGAGCCGCGGAGGCTCCGACCGCTGGAACAACGTGGTCACCGCGTGCAAGCGCTGCAACAACCACAAGTCGGGCCGCACCCCCGAGGAGGCGGGAATGCAGCTCCTGGCGGTGCCCTTCACGCCGTCCCACGCGGAGTACGTGTACCTCCAGGGGCGCCGGATCCTGGCGGACCAGATGGAGTTCCTGGTCTCACACTTCCCCCGAACCAGCCCGCTGCACCAGGGAGTCCGACGGCAGCACTGACGAACGGGTCACGCAGGACCACTCCCCCGGCGCTGGCCGCTCGCGGTCGCTCGAGGGAAGGTGCGGGGAGGTTCTAGGAGAGGGGCCGACGCGGGTTCGGGCCCCGTCCGATGTCCCCGGCAACCGTAAGCACCGCGTCCACCTCGATGCCTGCAGCCGTCGGGTCCAGCACCTGCGCCACGGTGCGGGTGAAGGCTCGGGAGCCGCCCGGGTCGGTCTCCCGCAGGTCCACGTCCCGCGGGTGGGGAAGCCGGCTGCCGTCGGGGGCGCTCGCCAGCCGGACCCAGGGCCGGAGGAGCTGGCCGGGGTTCTGGTGCATCACCACCCCGCTCTCGCCCGTGTCGAGCCCGACCGCCGTCCCCACCGGGTAGATCCCCAGGCAGCGGATGAACTTCTGCACGTACACGGGGTGGAAGTGGGTCCCGCTCCAGCCGTAGAGCTTCCGCAGAGCGCGCGTCGGCGTCATGCCCCTCTGGTAGGGCCGGTCGGTCGTCATCGCGTCGTAGACGTCGGCGATCGCCGCGACGAGCCCGAACTTTCCCACCTTGATCCCCTCGAGCCGGCGGGGGTACCCGCTCCCGTCGAACCGCTCGTGGTGGCCGAGGGGGACCGCCGAGCAGTCCATGGGCACGGAGCGGGCTTCCAGGAGGAGCTTCGCCCCGTGGAGCGAGTGGGTCTTGACCACCTCGTACTCCGGGCCGCCCAGGGGGCCCCGCCGGCGGATCAGTTCGTCCGGGATGCGGGCGTTGCCGAGGTCGTGCAGGAGGGCCCCCAGCCCGAGCCGGAGGAGCTCCCGGTCGAGGATCCCCAACTCCGCGCCCAGGGCGAGCGAGAGGAGCGCCACGTTCACGCTGTGGCGGAGGTTGTACTGGTGGAAATCCTTGCGGCGGCACTGGATCAGAAGGGCGTCGCGGTTGCGGAACAGGGCGGCGATGAGGTCTTCGACCATGAGGGTGGCACTCTCGCCGTCGGCCCGGTCTCCGCGCGCCACGATGCCGAACTCGCGCTGCACGCAGAGGTTCGCCTCCGCGTAGAGGTCGCGGGCCTGCCGGTACTCGGTGTCGAAGGCGGCGCGCGGTGCCTCCCCCGCCGGCTCTTCGACCTCCAGGAACTCCCGGCGCATGCGCTCGTCGAGCTCGGCCTCGGCCGCCCGGGCCTCGACCGCCCGGGCGCTGTCGAGGCCCCGCTCGGTGTCGATGAAGACCTCGGTCATGCGACACCCGAGCATGCGGTCGATGTCGCGGGCGCCGCGGATCGTGACGTGGTTGGCGAGGAACGGGTGGCGGAGCCAGGGGGTGTTCAGGTCGGAGACGTACATCCCTGGCTCGAGGTGTTCCACCCGGATCTTCTTGATCATTGCTGACCGTCCGTGGCCGCGGGGTTCGTCCGTGGAGTGAACCGGTGCCATCCCGATGATCGGCTCGCGGGGCCGTCTCCTTGAGCCCGCGATCCTTGACGGAAACCGGCGAAACGCTAGAGTCGTCCGACGCGAAAGCCCACCCCTGCAGGAGGAGTCACCGTGAGGAGAGCATCGTTGTGGTCCGCCCTGGCATCCCTATCGCTGGTGCTCGCGGCCGGGCTGCCCGCCCGGGCCGTCGAGCCGGGTTCCCCGGCACCGGAGTTTGAGGCGGACTCCACCGCGGGGAAGATCCGCCTCAGCGACTACGCGGGCAGGAAGCACGTGGTCCTGGCGTTCTACTTCGCGGACTTCACCGGGGGCTGAACGGCGGAGATGGAGGCGTTCCAGAGGGACCTCGCGTCCTTCGAACGCCTCGACGCCCAGGTCCTGGGCGTGAGCCCCGACGACGTGGAGACCCACCGCCGGTTCGCGGAGAAGCTGGGACTCGGCTTCCCCCTGGTCTCGGACCCTGGCGGGCGCATCGCCGGCCGCTACGGGAAGGGCCGCATCACCTTCCTGGTCGACAAGGCGGGAGTGGTGCGCCACGTGGCCGAGGGGATGCCCGACAACCGGAAGCTGCTGGAGGAACTCGGCAAGATGGCGGCGCCGTGAGGAGCCGCGGCTGCCCCCCTGGAGCCGCCCCCGGCGGCAGGAAGGCCCCATGAGCATCGTGATCGACCCGAAGAAGTGTCGCGGCTCAGGCGAGTGTGTGAAGGTGTGTCCGGAAAAGGCCATCACCCTGGCGGGCGGCAAGGCGGTGCTGGACCCGAAGAAGTGCGACGGGGACGGCATCTGCATCCCCGCCTGCCCCCACGGGGCGATCCGTCCCGCGGACGAGGGCTAGACCGGAAGGCGCCCGCCTCCGCCTTCCGGAGGCCCTCCACCCTTCCCGTCCATCCCGGCCCTCGCCCGGTCGGCCTCGTCAGCGTTGCGGGGTGGAGGCGGGAGGCTCGACCCGCAGGAGGGGCCGGAGCCGTTCCATGGTCTTGGGGCCCACGCCGGGGACCCGGCGGAGCTCGTCCACGGAGGAGAAGCCGCCGAGCCGCGACCGGGTGTCGAGGATGGCGGCGGCGGTCTTGGGTCCGACGCCGGGGAGGGCTTCGAGGTCCTCGCGCACGGCGGCGTTGAGGTCCAGGGGCGTGCTGAGGAGGAGTCCCTCCCAGCCGTCCGGGGAGGCGGCGCGGGGTGGGGGCGCGCCCGCCGGAGACCAGAGGAGCTGCCCGGTCTCCGGCTCGCGGTAGACCTGGGGCCGTGGAGGTTCCCGGCAGCTGCGGAGCCAGGGGATGGACAGGGCGAGGGCGAGCCCCAGCCCCGCCAGCAGGAGAAGGCCCGCGACGGCACGGGCCGCGGGGCGGCGATGGGAAGCGGGCGCCCCCATGGCGGCGGCCGTCAGGCTGCCCCGGCCCGCTCCTCGTCGCGCATGAGCTTGTAGTCGATGGAGTCCACCAGGGCCTGCCAGGAGGCCTGGATCACGTTCTCGCTCACCCCGACCGTGCCCCAGGTCTCCCGCCCGTCGCTCGACTCGATGAGCACCCGCACCCGCGATTCGGTGCCGCCGCCCGAGGTGAGCACGCGGACCTTGAAGTCCAGCAGCCGCACGTTGCGGATCGCCGGGTAGAACTTCTCCAGGGCCTTTCGCAGGGCGGCGTCCAGGGCGTTCACCGGGCCGTTCCCGATGGCCGCGGTGTGCTCCACCACGCCGTCCACCCGGAGCATGATCGTGGCCTCGGCGATCGGCTCCTCGTTCTCGTGGCGCTTCTCGTCGATCACCCGGAAGCCGATGAGCTCGAAGAACCTGCGGTGGCGCCCAAGGCTCTTCTTCAGGAGGATCTCGAAACTCCCCTCCGCGCCCTCGTACTGGTACCCCTCGGACTCCAGGCGCTTGACCTTCTCCACCACCTCGGAGGCGAGGTCGCTCTCCCCGTCGAGTTCGATTCCCAGTTCGAGGGCCTTGCTCACGACGTTGGACCGTCCGGCCAGGTCCGAGATGAGGATGCGCTGGGCGTTCCCCACCAGGCCCGGCTCGATGTGCTCGTAGGTCAGGGGGTTGCGCCGCACGGCGGAAACGTGGATCCCCCCCTTGTGGGCGAAGGCGCTGTCCCCGACGAAGGGCTGGTGCTTGTCGTGGTGGAGGTTAGCCAGTTCGTTGACGAACCGCGCCACGTCCCGCAGGCGCTTGAGTCGGTCGGCGGAGATACACGAGCGCCCCATCTTGAGCACCAGGTTCGGGACGATCGACACCAGGTTCGCGTTCCCGCACCGCTCGCCGTACCCGTTGACGGTGCCCTGCACGTGGGTCGCCCCGGCCTCCACCGCCACGAGGGTGTTGGCCACCGCCAGGTCGCCGTCGTTGTGGCAGTGGATGCCCAGCGTCACCGGAACCCCCTCGCGCACCTCGGCGACGATCCGCCGCACCTCGCTGGGCAGGCTGCCCCCGTTGGTGTCGCACAGCACGACCACGTCGGCGCCGCCCCGCAGGGCGGCCCGGAGGGTGCGGAGCGCGTACTCGGGGTTCGCCTTGTACCCGTCGAAGAAGTGCTCGGCGTCGTAGACCACCTCCGCCACGTGGCGCTTGAGGTACGCCAGGCTCTTCTCCACGATCTCCTCGTTCTTCTCCAGGGAGATGCGGAGGGCCTGCTCCACGTGGAAGTCCCACGACTTGCCCACAACGGTGACCACCGGTGTCTCCGCCTCCAGGAGCGCCTGGATGTTGGCGTCGTCCTCGGGTTCCACGTCGGCGCGGCAGGTGCTGCCGAAGGCGGCGAGCCTCGCCTGCTCGAGACGCAGGGAGCGGGCCTCTCGGAAGAACTGGATGTCCCGCGGGTTGGAGCCGGGCCACCCCCCCTCCACGTAGTGGACGCCCAGGGAGTCGAGCTTCTGGGCGATCCGAAGCTTGTCCTCCACGGTCAGGGAGATGTCTTCGGCCTGGGTGCCGTCGCGCAACGTGGTGTCGTAGATGCGGATCATGGGAGTGTCCGTGGCCCGTGACGGGTTACGGGTTGCGAGTGCCGGGTTGCGGGCGACGGCCCGGCGCGCCGGTCATCCGTCACCCTTCCCTCGAGAGCCCGAAGGCGTCGTGCAGGACGCGCACCGCCAACTCGGTGTACTTCTCCTCGATCACGCAGGAGACCTTGATCTCCGAGGTCGAGATCATCAGGACGTTGATCCCCTCGGCGGCGAGCACGTCGAACATCTTGGCGGCCACGCCCGCGTGGCTGCGCATGCCCACACCGACGATGGACACCTTCGCGATGCCGACGTCCGACGTCACCTCGGTCGCCCCGAGCTCCCGGGCGACCGGCTCGATGACCGTGAGAGCGCGCTTGAGGTCCGCCTTCGGCACCGTGAAGGTCATCGAGGCCCGGTCCTCCGCGCCTACGTCCTGGACGATCATGTCCACGTTGATGCTCTTCGCGGCCAGCGTGCCGAAGACCTTGGCGGCGATGCCCGGCCGGTCCGGCACCCCGCGCACGCTCACCTTCGCCTCGTTGCGGTCGTACGCGACCCCCGACACCACCACCTGTTCCATCTTCGCGTCCTCCTCCACGACCCAGGTGCCCTCGTTGTCGTTGAACGAGGATCGCACGTGGACCGGAACCTTGTACTTCTTCGCGAACTCCACCGAGCGGATCTGCAGCACCTTCGCGCCCACGCTGGCGAGTTCGAGCATCTCGTCGTAGGAGATGCGATCGAGCTTGCGCGCCCGGTCGTAGACGTTCGGGTCCGTCGTGTACACGCCGTCCACGTCGGTGTAGATCTCGCAGGCGTCCGCCTTGAGGGCGGCCGCCACCGCCACCGCGCTCGTGTCCGACCCTCCCCGGCCCAGCGTGGTGATGTTGTCCTGGGGGTCCACCCCCTGGAAACCCGCCACGATCACCACCTTGCCCTCGGCGAGGGCGGCGCGGATCGCCTCGGTCCCCACGTCGGCGATGCGCGCCTTGGTGTGGGCGGAGTCGGTCCGCACCTTCACCTGGTGGCCGGTCATGGACCTGGCCGGGACGCCCGCGGCGATCAGGGTCATGGCCAGCAGCGCGATGGTCACCTGCTCGCCCGTGGCCAGGAGCACGTCCATCTCCCGCTCGTCCGGGAGATCCGTGACCTGGTGGGCGAACTTGATCAGGCCGTCGGTCGCGCCGGACATGGCCGACACCACCACCACCACGTCGTGACCCGCGGCGCGGTATCGGGCCACCCTCTGGGCGACGTTGCGGATGCGATCTATGTCGCGAACCGACGTCCCGCCGTACTTCTGCACGATCAGCGACATGGGGCTCAGGCCTCCTTCGCCGGCCGCCGGCCCATCTTGTGGATGGACAGGCCCATCGTGTCCTCGCTGGCCTCCAGCACCACCTCGCTCAGGGTCGGGTGCACGTGGATCGTCGTCACGATGTCCCCGGGTGAAGCCTCCATCCGCATGGCGAGGGCGATCTCCCCGATGACGTCCGATGCGTGGGCGCCCACCACGGCCGCCCCGACGACCCGCCCCGTCTCCTCGTGGGACAGGAGCTTGATGAAGCCCTCCGGCTCACCCATGCACAGCGCCTTGCCACTGGCCGCGAAGGAGAAGCGCCCGACCTTGTAGGCGATCTTCTGCTCCTTGAGCTGCGCCTCCTTCATACCCACGCAGGCCACCTCGGGGCCGGTGAAGATCGCGTAGGGCACCACGGAGTAGTCCATCCAGTACTTCTTGCCCAGCGAGTTGTGCACGGCCACCAGGGTCTCGCTCGTGGCCACGTGGGCGAGCATGAACTGCCCCACCACGTCTCCCACGGCGTAGACGCCCGGCACCGACGTCTCCATCTCGTCGTTGACCTGGATCCGGCCCTTCGGGTCCAGCGACACCCCCGCCTCCTCCAGCCCGATGCCCCCGCTGTTGAAGGAACGACCCACCGCCACGACGGCGCAGTCGCAGGGGAGCTCCTCCCCACCCCGCAGGGTCACCACCGCCTGGTCCTTGCCGGCGTCGGCGCCCTCCACCCCCACGCCCACCCGGATCTCCACGCCGCGGGCCTCCAGGCTCTTGTGGACCGCGCGGGACACGTCCCGGTCCTCGGTGGCCAGGATCCGGTCCAGGGCCTCGACCACCGTCACCCGGGAGCCGAAGGCCGAGAAGATGTGGGCCACCTCGCACCCGATCACCCCGCCGCCGACGATGACCATCCTCGCCGGGAGCTCCCGCAGGTCCCAGATCTGGTCGCTGGTGAGGATGCGCGACCCGTCCACGGTCACGCCGGGGATCGACGCGGGCCGGGATCCCGTGGCGACGATGACGTTGCGCGCCTTGATGGCGGTCTTGCCCCCGCCGGGAGTCGAGACCTGCACCGTATCGGGTGCCGCCAGTTCCCCGCGTCCGGCCAAGACCTGCACGTTGTATCCCTTGAGCAGCGTGCCGACGCCGTCCACCAGCTTCCCGACCACCCGGTTCTTGCGCTCCACGCACGCGCCGAGGTCGAATCCCTCCATGCGGGCCCGGATCCCGAACTCCTCGCCCTGGCGCACGGCCATCATCCGCCGGGCACTCTCGAAGAACGCCTTGGACGGGATGCAGCCCCGATTCAGGCACGTCCCGCCGAGCTCCCCGGCTTCGACGAGACAGACGCTGGCGCCAAGCTGGCCGCCGCGGATCGCGCCCACGTACCCGGCGGGTCCACCGCCGAGGATCGCCACGTCAAACGTCATTCTCGCTCCCTCCTCCCTCGGATACCGACGGAACCGCCCCGGCCTCGGACACCAGCGCCCGGGCCATCTCGCCCCGGGCGGCCAAGACCAGGACCCGCTCGCCCTCCGGCCCCCACCGGAAGCGCACGGAGACCCTCTCGGGCGGCAGTTCCTCGAAAAAAACGTCCGGCCATTCTATCACGCAGACGTCTTCGCCGTGTAGGACGTCCTCCAGGCCGAGCCCTTCCATCTCCGCCGGTCCCGCGAGCCGGTAGAGGTCCACGTGGTGGAGGCGCATGCGGCCCCGGTAGACGTTGTGCAGGGCGAAGGTGGGGCTCGTGACGTAGCGCCACTCCGGGACGCCGAGCCCCCGTGCGATGCCTTTGGCCAGCACGGTCTTCCCCGCACCGAGGGGGCCCTGGAGGGTCACGAGCAGGCCAGGCGTCGCGAACCGGCCGATCACGTCGCCGACGGCGAGCGTGTCTTCCAGGGTGCGGCAGATCACCTCCAGCGTCACAGGCCGGCCATCGCCCGGATGACGTCCCGCTTGCCGATGATCCCGATGAGGGCGCCCTCTTGGTCGAGGACGGGCAGGGTGTGGATGTGGCGCTCCGCCATCAGCCGCGCTACATCCTCCAGGGGAGTCTCCCCGGTGACGGTGACCGGGTCCCGGCTCATGATCTCGTCCACCCGGGTCGCGGACATCTGGCGGATCTCCTCCTCGAGGCGCTTCGAACTGCCGAGGACGATCACCGAGTCGAAGAGCGCGACGGCGGTGGGGATGTGGAGGCGCTGGTTCTGGTGGATGAGGTCGCTCTCCGTGACCACCCCGGCGAGCCGACCGTCGTCGTCGAGCACGGGGAACCCGCTCACCTGCTTCTCGGCGAAGGAGCGCGCCAGCTCCTGGATGGGCATGGCGGCGGTCACGCAGTGCACGTCGCGGGTCATGATGTCTCGGGCTTTCGTCATCGGCGCTCCCTTCCGGGTGGATCCCCGGCGCACGGTTCAGGTTCCGAGTTCCTCCAAGGCCCGCAGTGCCCCCGGGAGGGCCGCGACCAGGTCCGACGCGACCATCCCCTCCAACCCAACCTCGCCGGCGGCGAGGTCGCCCGCCGAGGCGTGCGCCCACGCGGCCAGCCGAGCCGCGTCGAGTGCGGGCATCCCCCGGGCCAGGAAGGCACCCAGCACCCCGGCGAGCACGTCGCCCGAGCCCGCGGTGGCCATGCCCGCGTTCCCCAACGGCACCAGGGCCGTCGGGGCCCCGGGCCCGGAAACGAGCGTTCCCGCGCCCTTCAGGACCACCGGGCACCCGTACCGCGCGCTGAGCGCGGCGGCCGCAGCCGGGCGGTCCGCCTGGATCTGCGCCGCCGGCACCCCCAGCAACCGGGCCGCCTCCCCCGGGTGGGGGGTGAGCACCACCGGCCGGCCGAACCCCTCCGCCGGCGCCGGAGCACGGGCGAGGAGGTTGAGCCCGTCGGCGTCGAGCACGACCGGCGCACCGCCGCCCCGCAGCGCCTGGGACAGGAACTCCGCCGCGCCCGGGGAGGTGCCGAGCCCCGGGCCGACGACCAGCGCGTCGGCGCGCCGGGCGATCTCGCCGGCGGCCTCCCACAGGGGCCCGCTCCACGCGGAGCCGCCGGCGCCCAGGGGCTCCGTCATCACCTCCAGGGGCAGGCGGGCCGCCCCCAGC
>CAZGRT010000026.1:0-6478 GCA_964528225.1 uncultured Thermodesulfobacteriota bacterium
GGTTGATTGCCAGCGTGTAGGGGGCCGGTCCCGGAGCCGCCGCCAGTTGGAGCAGCACCGAGGGCGGAACCGTCATGGCTGTCACCGAAGAAGCGAGGACCTCCTGGGGGGAGCCGTCGGCGTCCCAAAGCGTCCACTGTCGCCAGGTGCCCGAGCCCGAGGCCGAAGCCCACGCCGCGTCCGGAATGGTCAGGTGCACGCCGTCCCAGGTGCCCCCCGCGATCGTCCTCACGAGCGTGAATCTCCCGGGAGCAGGAGCGAGGCCCCCCGGGGCCGCCACCGTGATCAGGGGCGACGGGGCGTCGCTGTTCGCGACCACGGCGAAGCCCTGACCGCGTCCATCCACCAGGGTGAAGCCGGTGTAGAGATCCGCCCCCCAGGAGACGCCCGGCGGCAGAGGCGTATCCACCGATACGTTGGCCTGATTGGGCAGGGCCGGGGGCGTCGCCGGCGCGAGTTTGCCCCAGCCGCGGGCGGCGTAGTAGCGAGCTTCCTCCAGACCCGCTTCCGCCGCGTACAGGGCCGCCCGGGCATCCCGGTCCCGCGCGGAGATCTGCACCTCCAGGGACGTGGACTGCACCGCAGCCATGGCCAGGATGCTCAACAGGGCGAGCACCATCATGGCGGCCGCGAGGGCAAAGCCCTGCTCGGATCGGCGGGGATGTCTGACGGCGCGCTTGGTCATCTTGGTCCTAAGGATTATCCGAAAACGCCGCGACGGCAAGTCGCGCGCCCTGCTCGGAGCGGGTGCTCGGAGCGGGTCGCGCTCGGGGTGCCGGGGTGCGTATAATGGATCGAGACGGTATGGCCCTGGCGCGGTCCATCGGTTCGAGAGGCCCATCGGTCTTGAGCGGTCCGGTTCGTAACAGCACGAAAGGCGCGGACCCCGGGGGAGCCGCGGCCGTGGAGACGGTGCGGCGGGTGCGCCGCCCGAGGCTGTACAAGGTGCTGCTCCACAACGATGATTACACGACGATGGAGTTCGTGGTGAGGATCCTTTCCGAGGTGTTCCACCGCTCCGAGAGCGAGGCGGTCGAGATCATGCTTCACGTGCACCGGAAGGGGGTCGGTGTGGCGGGCGTGTACCCCCGGGAGGTCGCCGAGACCCGGGTCGCCAAGGTCGCCCGGCTCGCGAGGGATGCCGAGTACCCGCTGTTGTGCACCATGGAGCCCGCATGATGACCATCGCCCGAGACCTGCAGATCGCTTTCAACGTGGCCGTGCAGGAAGCCTTGCACCGGCGGCACGACCTCGTCGGCCTCGAGCACGTGCTCCTGGGTATGCTGGAGGATCCCTACGCGGCGGAAGTGCTCCAGGCGTGCGGGGCCGACCTCGAGGAGTTGCGCGGTCTCTTGGAGGCGTACCTGTCGTCTCTGGAGAGTGTCCCCGAAGGCGCGAAGTTCGACGTGGAGCAGACCGTGGCCGTGACGCGGGTTCTCCAGCGGGCGGCGGAGCACGTCATGTCGGCGGGGAAGAGCGAGATCGACGCCGGCGACGTTCTGGCCGCGATGTACCGCGAGCCCGAGAGCAGCGCGGTGGACTTGCTGAAACGGCAGGGCATCAACCGGCTCGAACTGCTCAAGGCGATCTCCCACGGCGTACCGCGCACGGACCGGGACGACGAACCGAGTGCGGGGGAGGAACCCGAGGAGGAGGAAGAGGTCGGGGAGGGTGAACCCGAGGAGGGCCAGAAGCCCAAACGCGATCCCCTGGAGAGCTTCACGGTCGATCTCCAGCGCCGGGCCGAGGCAGGCGGGATCGACCCGCTCATCGGGCGCGCCGAGGAGTTGCAGAGAACGATCCAGATCCTGTGCCGGAGGCGGAAGAACAACCCCGTCTTCGTGGGCGAGGCCGGGGTGGGGAAGACCGCCGTGGCCGAGGGGCTGGCCCTGGCGATCCAGGAGGGACGGGTGCCCGACGTCCTCCGCGACGCGGAGATCTTCGCCCTCGACATGGGTGCCCTGATCGCCGGCACCAAGTACCGCGGGGAGTTCGAGCAGCGCCTCAAGGCGGTCGTCGAGGCCCTCCTGAAGCGGCCCCACGCCATCCTCTTCATCGACGAACTGCACACGGTGGTGGGGGCGGGGGCCGTGAGCGGCGGGACCCTGGACGCCTCGAACCTCCTCAAGCCCGTGCTCGGGCAGGGGAAGCTCCGCTGCATCGGGGCCACCACCCACAAGGAGTTCCAGAACGCGGTGGAGCGCGACCGGGCCCTGGCTCGACGATTCCAGAAGATCGAGATCCGGGAGCCGAGCGTCGAAGAGACGGTGCGCATCCTCAGGGGGCTTCGGTCGCGCTACGAGGCCCACCACGGGGTGCGGTACACCGAGGGTTCGCTCCGGGCGGCGACCGAACTCTCTGCCCGCTACCTCACCGACCGCCACCTGCCCGACAAGGCCATCGACGTGCTCGACGAGGCCGGCGCCGCCGTGCGGATCGCACCGGCCGCCGGCCGCAGGAAGACGGTGCGGACCCGGGACGTCGAGATCCTGGTGGCCCGCATGGCCCGGATCCCTCCCCGAACGGTGTCAACCAGCGATCGGGAGAGGCTGGCGAACCTGGAGGCGGACCTCAAGGGGGTCATCTTCGGCCAGGACCGCGCCGTGGAGAGCCTGGTGTCCGCGATCAAGCTCTCCCGGGCCGGTCTCGGAAGCCACGAGCGCCCCGTGGGATCGTTCCTGTTCTCCGGCCCCACGGGTGTGGGGAAGACCGAACTCGCCCGGCAACTGGCCCTCGCCCTCGGGGTGGAACTGCTCCGGTTCGACATGAGCGAGTACATGGAGAAGCACGCCGTGTCGCGGCTCATCGGGGCGCCACCGGGGTACGTGGGCTTCGACCAGGGCGGCCAGCTCACCGACGCCATCCTGAAGAATCCCCACGCGGTTCTCGTCCTGGACGAAATCGAGAAGGCCCACCCGGATATCTACCAGATCCTCCTCCAGGTGATGGACCACGCGACGCTGACCGACAACAACGGCCGCAAGGCGGATTTCCGCAACGTGGTGCTCATCCTCACGACCAATGCCGGCGCCCAGGAGTTGAGCCAGGAGAAGATCGGCTTCGGCGGAGTGGTTTCCCAGCGGGAGGGGGAGAAGGCGGCGGTGGAGAGGGCCTTCTCTCCGGAGTTCCGGAACCGCCTCGACGCGTGGATCGGCTTCGACCATCTCTCCCCGGCGGTCATCGCGCGGGTCGTGGACAAGGTCGTCGGCGAACTCGCCGCCCAGTTGAAGGCCCGCAGGATCGAGCTCTCCCTCACCGAGGGTGCCCGCACGTGGCTGGGCGAGCACGGGTACGACCGGAAGAACGGCGCGCGGCCCTTGGCGCGGTTGGTCGACCGAGTCATCCGGCGCCGTTTGGCGGACGACATTCTCTTCGGGCCCCTTCGGGACGGGGGCAGGGTCCGCGTCGACGTTGGAGACGAGGGCCTCGTCCTGCACGCGGAGCCCCGCGAAGGAGCCTCCCGGCCTCCCGACTGACGAGATCGGCGCGGCGGAGACCAGGCGTCCGGTGTCCCGCCCCGGGGCGGGAACGAACCGGGTCCACGGTTTCGTTTTCGCACCGCTCTTCTCGCCATCCTGCCACCCAGACCATGGCGGACCGACCGACCGGCCGCCATCCTCCCGGCACGAAAACTGCTGCGTTCGCTCAAGGATGGCTCGTGACGAGTCGATTCGTGGGGCTGATCGAGAACTCCGGCGGGCGAGTACGCCCTGGAGGTGGCAGGGGTTGTCACGGGTGACCGTAGTCTGGGTTTCGAAGGGCGGAACGTCGTCGCGGGTCGTCTCGATCCCGAGGTCCGCTGTGGTCGGCGCGTTCGGCGTTGCGGCCCTGTTCCTCGTCGCGGCGGCCTCCGGTGTCTTCTGGGTGGGCAGCCTCTCCCTGCGTGCGGCCAGGGGGCAGGCCGTGGAGGCCGAACTCGCCGCCCAGCGTTCCCTCACGGCCCAGAAGGAGGAGGAACTCGCGCGGATCGTGCGCGAGCGCGAGGGGATGCTCGAGGACCTGGAACGAATCCGGGCCACGGAGAGCCGGATACGCCGCTTCCTCGGGTTGAACGAACAGATCTACGACGACAAGCGTTCCCACCAGGGAGGAATGGGGGGGGGCGAGGCGGATCAGGAGGGAGGCGAGGGGCCCTCCGGGGCGCTGGAAGCCGAACCCGGGGGCGACCTCGTCGTCGAGCGTTTCGCGTCGTTTTCGCAGACCCTTGAGAGCGGCCTGGAAGAGGTGCTCACGCGGCTGGAGGACCGCCGCACGGAGACCCGCCGCAGGCCGGTTCTCCTGCCGGTGGCCTCCGACGAGGTTTGGCTCTCCTGCAACTTCGGGTACCGGGCAGACCCCTTCGCTGGCCTGGGTCGGGAATTCCACAACGGCCTCGACATCGCTGGTCCCTGGAAGGCTCCCGTGATCGCCCCGGCCGACGGCGTGGTCGAGGACGTGGGGCGGGACCGCCTGCTCGGCAACTACGTCAAGGTCCGCCACGGCGGCGGGGTGAAGACGCTCTACGGGCACCTCGCCTCGGCGGAGGTCAAACGCGGCCGCTCCGTCAATCGTGGCGACGTGCTCGGGAAGATGGGCAACACCGGGCGGAGCACCGGGACCCACCTGCACTACAGCGTGAACGTGGACGGCCGTTACGTTGACCCGCAGGACTACATCTGGGACAGGCCCTTCCGGGCCCTGAGACTGTGAGGAGACCATGGGGATCTTCGGCGGCAAGGCGGACGGGAAGCCGGAAGGACGTTCGATCGACACGGTGGTCGGGCCCGAGGCGGTCTTCGAGGGAGTGCTGCGCACCAAGAACAGCGTGTGCGTCGAGGGCACGTTCCGAGGCACCCTCGAGAGCGAGGCGGCGGTGATCGTGGGGCGTTCGGCCGCGGTGGAGGCCGAGGTGACGGCCGAGTATGTGTCGGTCAACGGCCGGGTCCGGGGCAACGTGCGGGCGCTCAGGCAGTTGGACGTAGGCGACACCGGGGCGATTCACGGCGACGTCCAGGCGGCGGCCGTGACGGTGGCGAAGGGCGGCGTGCTGGAAGGCTCGTGCCGGATGTCCGAGTCCGCGGGCCGGGCGGCCCCGGAACCCGCCGCCGAAGCCCCGGAACGGAAGGGGGAGCGCCAGGACGCGCCGCCGGTCACCCTCCTCCAGCGGCGGAGCCACCGGGCCCCGCCCGCCGCCGACGGCGAGAAGGGGGCCGCCAGCGCGGGTGGGTGAGGGCGTCCCCGGGCGACGGAGTCCAGGACGACCGCCGATCCGGCGGTCGTCCTGCGTTCGGGGCCGGCCCTCTTCAGCGCCTCGCGGCCCCGGCGAGATAGAGGTCGAGCTCCGCCCGCTCGGGGGGCTCCAGTTCCGCGAACGCGATACGGTAGGTGGTCCCCGGGGGCGGCAGGGGCACCGCCGCGTGGGAGAGGATCCGCTCCAGGGCTCCGCACTCGGCCCCGAGGAGCGACAACAGCACCGTCCCCTCGCACCACGCCACCAGATCCCGGGCCAGTCCGCTGTGCACGTCGAGTTCGACCGACGCGGGGCTCTCGAGCGCGGTGACCCAGTAGGCGTCCTCCCCGCGGACGACGCGCACCCTGCCGGTTCCCTGCCGCGTCTGGCGGGGGAGGACGAGTCGGTCCGTCTGGCGGTGCGCGAGGCCGGCCGCCTGTAGGTCAGCCACGGCCTCACCCGCGCCCGAGAACGTCGCCTCGCCCCACACCCGGTGGGTGCCGTCCGCCAGAGGCTCCAGGCGCAGCCGGTGGGCCGTGAGCCGGAGCGAGGCCTTCGGGCTCGACAGCCTCACCGTCAGCGGGCCCCAGGCGACCGGAGCCGCTTCGGCGGACAGGTCCGGGTACAGGCGGTTGAGGCTGGGGAACGAAAGCTCCTGCCCCCCCGGCGGCGCCGCCGGAGCCCCGCCGGGCCGGGCGAGCGCGGCCGCCAGGATCGTGGCGACGACCCAGCGCGGCAGCGCCGATCCGTCAGTTGCCACAGGTCCCCGCTGCGGAGTCCGGGCTGCGCTCGCGCGCCACCACGGGTACGAAGGGGCCGGGGCGCGGGGCGGGAGGGAGCCCGAGGATCTCCCGGGCCCGGTTGAGCGAGTCGTCGATGTTGCCGAACACGTTCTCCATCCCGACCCGGTCGAGGAGGCCGGACCTCTCCAGGGTGATCAGCGGTTGCGCGTGCACCCCCGAGAGGATAAGGGCGGTGCCGTCGCGCTCCGTCTTGCGGACCAGATCCTCGAGGGCCCGCAGTCCCGTGGCGTCCATGGCGTGCACCTCGCGCATGCGTAGGACGAGGACCTTGGGCACGTGCTTGACCTGGCGCAGCGCATCCTCGAACTTGGAGGCGGCCCCGAAGAAGAAGGCCCCGAACACCTCGAACACCTCGACCCCCTCCGGCACGTCGCGCCGAGCGATGGCGTTGGGGTCCCCGAGGTCCTCCTCCTCCCGCAGCATCCGGGTCACGTAGCCCGCCTGGGCGAGCCCAGCCATCCGGCGC
>CAZGRT010000027.1:0-3971 GCA_964528225.1 uncultured Thermodesulfobacteriota bacterium
GGAGGTGGTGCGGGAGCCGGGGACCAAGGTGGACCCCGGGCGCGACCGGATCGAGGTGGACGGCCGCCGGGTCGGCCGCGAGGGCCCCCGGGTCACCGTGGTGCTCCACAAGCCCGCGGGGTACGTGACCACGGTGCGGGACCCCCACGCCGAGCGCACCGTGATGGAGCTGGTGGGCGACGTCGGCTGCCGCGTGTTCCCCGTGGGCCGCCTCGACCGCGACACCCGCGGGGTGCTGCTCTTCACCAACGACGGCGACCTGGCCCAGCGCCTCCTCCACCCCAGCCACGGCGTGGAGAAGGTGTACGAGGTCACCGCCACGGGGGACCTCGGCGCGCGGGAGGTCCGGCTGCTGGCCGAGGGCGTCGAGCTGGAGGAGGGCGTCACGGCGCCCGCGCGGGTGTGGGGGGTGAGCCGAACCGCGGGGGGCGTGCGGTTCCGCATCGCCCTGCGCGAGGGCCGCAAGCGGCAGGTGCGCCGGATGGTCCAGGCCGTGGGGGGCCACGTGGTGGAACTGGCGCGGATCGCCTTCGGGCCGGTCACCCTCCGGGGCGTGGCGGAGGGCAAGTGGCGGAAGCTCACGTGGCGCGACCTGGCCGAACTGCGTGCCGCCGCCCGGAGCAGGGGCGAAGGCCGGGCGCGCGGCCGGCGGGGGCCGGGGAGCGCGGCGACGGAAGGAGAGGGAGAGAGTGAAACGACGCGGGAGCGCAGCGGAGAGGGAGCGCCTCAAGGAGCTGAGGACCGCGATCGACGGCGTCGACGGCCGGATCCTCGAACTGCTCAACGAACGGGCAGGGCTCGCCCTCGAGGTCGGTGAGGTCAAGAAGGAGCAGGGGGCCGAGTTCTACGCGCCGGGCCGGGAGGAGGACCTGGTGCGCCGCCTCCAGGAACTCAACGCCGGGCCGTTCCCCTCCACCGCCATCCGTTCGGTGTGGAAGGAGATCATCTCGGCCTCCCTGTCCCTCGAGCACCCGTTGAGCGTCGCGTACCTCGGCCCGCCGGCCACCTTCACCCACCAGGCGTGCCTGAAGCAGTTCGGGCTCTCGGCCCAGTACCGGCCCGTGCGCACCATCGCCGAGGTCTTCGACGTGGTGGAGAAGGGCAAGGCGCCCTACGGCGTGATCCCCATCGAGAACACCACCGAGGGGGTGGTCAGCTACACCCTCGACATGTTCATGAACTCCGAGCTCAAGATCGTGGCGGAAGTGATGCTGCGGGTGACGCACAACCTGCTCAACCGCAGCGGCCGCCGGGAGGACATCGCCCGGATCTACTCCCACCCCCAGGCCCTCGCCCAGTGCCGCCGCTGGCTCGAGGAGCACTTCCCCGACGTGCCCGTGTTCGACGCCTCCTCCCCCGCCCAGGCGGCCAAGATCGCGGCCGAGGACCCCCAGGCGGCCGCGGTGGCCGGCGAGCTCGCGGGGACCCTCTACGGCCTGCAGGCCGTGGAGGCCCGGGTCGAGGACAACCCCAACAACTACACGCGCTTCCTCGTCATCGGCCGCGCGATCCCCGACCGGAGCGGCGGGGACAAGACCTCGGTGCTCTTCGCGGTCCGCGACGAACCCGGCGCCCTCTACCGGATGCTCCAGGTCTTCCACG
This sequence comes from uncultured Thermodesulfobacteriota bacterium, assembly GCA_964528225.1. GTDB lineage: Bacteria > Desulfobacterota > Deferrisomatia > Deferrisomatales > JACRMM01 > CAZGRT01. Next base: position 1,603 of record CAZGRT010000027.1, read on the forward strand.
ACAGCGGCGTCAACCTCACCAAGATCGAGTCGCGCCCCATGAAGCAGAAGGCGTGGGAGTACGTCTTCTTCGTGGACTGCGACGGCCACGTCGGCGACGAGTCCGTGGGGGCCGCCCTCGACGCCCTCCGGGCCCGGTGCCTCTTCGTCAAGGTCCTGGGTTCCTACCCAAAGGCCCAGCTGCCCGACGTCTGACGCCGGCCGCCGCGCGCCGGTCCCGTGCCCGCAGGAAGGGAACGGATCACGGGCGCGGGGGTGCATTCTTCCTGTATGATTCCCGTCGTCCCCGGTCGCTCCGGGCGCTCGCGCCCCGCCGCCGGGCGATGGTCGGCGCGGATTCGGGTGCCTGCTTTTGAGGATTGCCGGTTGATCCGCATCCGGATGGCCGGGGAAGGGAGAGCGTCATGGACGCGAAAGCCAAGGTGAGGATCGTCGGGTTCGTCTGCCACTGGTGAGGGTACGGGTCCGCGGACCTGGCTGGAGTTTCCAGACTACAGTACAGCACGGAAGTACGGCTCATCCGGGTCATGTGCACCGGAAGGCTGGACCTCGCCTTCGTCCTCCGGGCCTTCTCCAAGGGGGCAGACGGCGTCTTCATCGCCGGCTGCCGCCTGAACGAGTGCAACTACGTCACCCACGGAAACTTCTATGCGCTGAGCATGACGCACTTGTGCAGGAAGCTCCTGGAGCACGCGGGCATCCGCCCGGCCCGGCTCCGGATGGAGCTGCTCTCCGGCGGGGAGGGGAACCGGTTCGCGGAGACGGTGAATTCGTTCAGCGAGACCATTCGCGAACTGGGGCGCCTCGGCACGTCGGAGGGCTTGAGCGAGTCCAAGCTGCATGCGAGGCTGGGGCACCTAATGCGGCTGGTCCCGTACATCAAGGTGGAGAAGAAGGAGAAGCTCCGGTCGAGGCTCGAAACCGCTGAGGAATACGAAACGCTCTTCGACGGCGACGAGATACGGAAGCTCATGGAGGAGGTGCCCTCCTACTACATCGACCCGGAGAAGTGCCAGGCCTGCAGGATCTGCGCGAAAAGATGCCCGGTCGATGCGATCGACGGGGCGAAGAACCGGATCCACGTCATCGACCAGGAGAAGTGCATCAAGTGCGGGGGCTGTTTCGCCGCCTGCCCGCCCCTGTTCGGCGCCGTGGCGAAGCTCGTCGGCGAGCCGGTGCCCCCTCCCGTCCCCGAGGAGGAGAGGACCGTAGCCCGGAAGAAGGCGGCGCGGAGCTGAGTCCACTCCGGGAGGGCCGGAGTTGACGTAAACGAGCGGCGTAGGAGGCGCATCCGCGCGGGAGGCGGGCGGTCTCGTGAGCAGACAAGCGGGCGAAACCTCGACCCCTTTCCGATGGGTCCTCGCGCTGGTGGCCGCCGGCGTCGCCGTCGTCGGCGTCTCCTACCACGTCAACCACAAGGCGCAGCTGATGCAGACGTCCTTCGCGGAGCTCGCCGCCGTGGCCGATCTCAAGGTGCGCGAGCTCGCCTCCTGGCGCCGGGAGCGCCTCCGGGACGCCGAGCTCGTCGCGTCCAACCCCTTCGTCGCCCGGGCGCTGACCGCCCGGGTTCCCGACCGCCGCGACCGCGCCGCCCGGCCCGAGCTGGTCGCCTGGGTGGACCGTCTGCGCAAGAGCTACGACTACGCGGCGGCAGTCGTCCTGGCCGCCGACGGCGCAGTGTTCCTGGCCTCGCCGCCGGACACCGAGGTCCAGCCGGAGGTCCGGGAGCAGGCCCTGGCGGTGCTCCGCCAGGGAGAGCCCACCCTGAGCAGCTTCGCCCGCGCGGGCCCGGAGCAGGCGATCTTCTTGAATCTCCTCGCGCCGGTTCTCGATCCCGCAGCGGCGGCGGGCCGCCCCGTCGGGGTCTTCGTGCTCCAGATCGACCCCCACGAGTTCCTCTACCCGTTCATCCAACGCTGGCCGACACCGAGCCGCTCGGCGGAGACGCTGCTCGTCGAGAAACGGGGCGGCGAGGTCTTGTTCCTCAACGAGCTCCGCCACGCCTCCGGAACCGCCCTGGCCCTGACGCGCCCGGCGACCGACGCCCGGCTTCCCGCCGCCCGGGCCGTGCGGGGCGAGGAGGGTCCGGTGGAGGGAACCGACTACCGGGGCGTCCCGGTGCTCGCCGCGGTCCGAGCGGTTCCGGGTTCCCCCTGGTTCCTGGTGGCGAAGGTCGACCGGGAGGAGGCCTACGAACCCCTCAGGCGGAGCGCCGTGCTGGTGGGGGTGCTGACCGGGGTCGCCATCGCAGGGGTCGGGCTGCTGCTGGCCTTCCTGTCGAGCCGCGACGCCGCCCGGACGTACCGGCGCCAGAAGGAGGAACTGGCCGCCGCCAAGGAGGAGGCGGAGGCCGCCTCCCGGGCCAAGAGC
>CAZGRT010000028.1:0-4706 GCA_964528225.1 uncultured Thermodesulfobacteriota bacterium
TACTGCTCCGGGGGCGAGCAGCAGATGATCGCCATCGCCCGCGCGCTGATGGCGGCGCCGAAGATGTTGATGCTCGACGAGCCCTCGCTGGGGTTGGCACCCCTCCTGGTGAAGGAGATCTTCGAGAACGTCGTGAAGGTGAACCGCGAGATGGAGACGACCATCCTCGTGGTCGAGCAGAACGCGAAGATCGCCCTGGCCGTCTCGACCTATGCCTACATCATGGAGTCGGGGAAGATCGTCCTGGAGGGCCCTTCCGCCGAGTTGCAGAAGAACCCGGACGTGAAGGAGTTCTACATGGGGATCACCCAGGGTGGAAGTCGCAAGTCGTTCAAGGAGGTCAAGTCGTACAAGCGGCGCAAGCGCTGGATGTAGGGGGCGCCCGGAGCGGTTCGGAGCAGTAGGCTGGCGCTCTCGGCGGTTCTGCCGAAGCCGGGACGGGTATCGGCGTGACGAGGGGAGAGCGCGTTCCATGAAGCGGTTCGGTTGGGCCATTCTGCTCCTCCTGTGTTGGGTCGCGCCGGCTGCTTCGAAGGAGTTGGTGATCGGCGCCCTGGTGGATCTCACGGGCGTGACCCGCACCGTCGGGAAGCCCTACGCGGACGGGATCGCGGCGTGTGCGGCGTGGATCAACGCGAACGGCGGGATCAACGGCAAGTCGGTACGGCTCGTTCAGGTGGACTACGCCTACCGGATCGCCGACGCCGTGGAGGCCTACAAGAAGTTCCGCGACGTCGACGGCGTCCTCGCGATCCAGGGGTGGGGCACTCCGGATACCGAAGCCCTGACCGGACAGGCCGCCAGGGACGAGATCCCGTACTTTTCCGCCTCCTACTCGGCGCACCTCACCGACCCCTCCAAGGCCCCGTACAATTTCTTCGTCGCGGCGGACTACTCCACGCAGCTGCGCGCCGGACTGAAGTACCTCCGCGACACGTGGAGCGCTTCGCGAAAGCCGAAGATCGCTTTTCTCTACCCCGACCACCCGTACGGCAGGGCGCCGATCCGAGCGGGGAAGGAGTTCGCGGAGGAACTGGGTTTCGAGATCGTGGGCGAGGAGCACGTGAAGCTCGACGCCATCGAAGCGACCACCCAGCTGCTGAATCTCAAGAAGAACGAGCCGGATTACGCGTGGCTCGGTGGCACGACGCCCTCCTGCGCGGTGGTGATCAAGGACGCGAGGGCCCTCGGGATGAAGACCCGGTTCCTCGCGAACATCTGGGGCAACGACGAGAGCCTGGTCGAGCGCTCCGGTGAAGCCGCGGAGGGGGTGCTGGGTCTCCAGGCGGCCGCGGTGTACGGAGACCCGGGGCCCGGGATGCAGACCATCCTGGAGGTGACGCAGCAACAGCCCCAGATGACGCACTACGTGCGGGGCTGGGTGTCGATGATGGTGCTGTGCGAGGCCTTGAAGCGGGCGGACCAGGCGGGCGAGTTGACGGGCCCCGGCATCCGGAAGGCCGCCGAGACCCTGGTCGACTTCGACACCCAGGGCCTCACGGCGCCCATCACCTACTCGGCGACCGACCACCGCCCGAACATGTCGGCGAAGATCTACGAGTACCGCGGGGGGGCGATGGTCCTGCAGGCGACCACGGTGCTCGAGCGAAACGCCGCGTGGCTGGGCTATTAGCGAACGGGTGGCGCGGGGATGGGGAGCCCCCGGAGCGGTTGGGCGCACGCCGTTGCCGCCACAGCTTCTGCGAGGAGCGAGATGGATCGTAAGGGCGGATACCTGAACGCGGCGGTGGAGACCCGGAAGTGGGAGGAGCACGTCGCGGGTCTGGAGGCCCGCCTCCGGAAGCTCGTCGGCCACGCGTACGCCAACGCTCCGGCCGTGAAGGCCAAGTTCGACGCCGCCGGCATCGAACCCGGGGACGTGCGCACCCTGGCGGACCTCGCGCGGGTGCCCGTGACCGGGAAGATGGAGCTGGTCGAACTCCAGAAGAAGTCCCCCCCGTTCGGCGGGCTGCTGGCGGTGCCCATGACGGAGATCGCCCACGTGTTCCAGTCTCCCGGCCCCATCTACGACCCGGTCGCGAGGGGCGAGGGCTGGGGCTTCGAAGAGGCCTATTACGCTGCCGGCTTTCGCCCCGGGGACCTCGTCGCCAACACCTTCGGGTACCACGTCACCCCGGGCGGGATGATGTTCGACGAAAGCATGCTCAAGGTGGGGTGCAGCGTGGTGCCCACGGGCGTGGGAGAGCGGGAGACGCAGGTGGACATCATGCGTCGGCTGGGGGTCACCGGCTACCTGGGGATGGCGTCCTTCCTCATGCAGATCGCCGAGAAGGCCCGGGAGATGGGGCTCGACCCGCGCCGGGACTTCTCCCTGGAGGTGGCGTGGAGCATCGCCGAGCCGCTTCCGCCCAGCCTGCGCCAGTCGGTGGAGGAGACCTTCGGCTGCCTGTGCCGCCAGGGCTACGGGACTGCCGACGTCGGCTGCATCGGTTTCGAGTGCTACCACATGGGCGGATGGCACCTGACCACCCGGGCGATCGTGGAGGTCGTCGACCCCACCGACGGGCGGCCGCTGGTCCAGGGCGAGATCGGGGAAGTGGTGGTCACGCTCTTCAGCCCGGCCTATCCGTTGATTCGCTTCGGCACGGGGGACCTGTCCGCGCTGGACCCCGCCGGGTGCGCCTGCGGCCGGACGACGCCGAAGCTCCGCGGCTGGCTCGGCCGGGCCGACCAACTGGTCAAGGTCAAAGGGCAGTTCGTGCATCCCGGGCAGGTCCAGGCCGCCTTCAAGGACTTCCCGGAGGTCCGCCGCTACCGGGTGGTGGTGACCCGGGAGGGGAACCGCGACGTTCTGACCGCCCGAGTCGAGGCGCCCGAAGACGATGCCCTTCGCGCCCGGGTCGAGCAGCGGTTGCGGGACGTCGTCCGGCTCGGGGTGGCGGTCGTCCGGGTCGCCGACGGAGCCCTCCCCGAGGACGGGAAGGTCCTCGAGGATCTGCGGAAGTGGGACTGAACCGGCAGCAGGATGCGGCGCGGGCTCCGGAGGGCCGGCGGGCCGGCGCGGGTGCGCGCCTGAGCATCGGCGACCTGTCGCGCCAGGTCGGCCTCACGACGCGTACGATCCGGTACTACGAGGACATCGGCCTGCTCAACAGCGTCAAGCGGGTGGAGGGTGGCCGCCGCGCGTACACCGACGACGACGTGCGCCGCCTGCGCTTCATCAAGCGCCTGAAGGTGCTCGGGCTCACCCTCGAGGAGATGAAGGAACTCGAGGATCTCTACGCGGCCCACGGGAGCAACGCGAGGGTCCTTCCCCGTCTGTTGGAACTCCTGGGGCAACATCTGGAGAGCATCGAGACCCGGCTCGAGCAGTTGCGGATCCTCCAGCAGGACATCGAGGCGTACCGGGATCACATCCGCCAGAAGATCTGACCGCGGCCCGGCCTCGCTGGGGGAGTCTCGACCGCCGGCCGGAATGGGGAGGAGCGCCATGGCCCTTTGTTTCGACCTGTCTTCCGAGCAGAACATCCTCCGGCACAGTGTGCGCGAGTTCGCGGAGAAGGAGATCCGCCCCATCGCGCGCGACCTCGACGCGAACGAGGAGTTCAGCTACGACCTGACGGCCAAGATGGGTCAGATGGGGCTGTTCGGCATCTTCGTCGCCCCGGAGTACGGGGGCAGCGGTCTGGACTACGTCTCGTACATCATCGCGGTGGAGGAGATCGCCCGCGTCGACGGCTCCCAGGCGGCTACCGTGGCCGCCGGGAACTCCCTCGGGATCGGGCCGATCTACTACTTCGGCAGTGAGGAACAGAAGCAGCGGTGGCTGCCGAAGCTGTGCACAGGCGAGTGGCTCGCCGGCTTCGGCCTCACGGAGCCCCTGGCCGGCTCCGACGCGGGGTCCTCGCGCACGAGGGCGGTGTGGGACGGGGACGCGTGGGTTCTCAACGGCAGCAAGATCTTCATCACGAACGCAGCCACCGACGTGACCGGGGTGATCGTCGTGCAGGCCGTGACCGGGAAGAAGAGCGACGGGCGGAACGAACTGTCGTGCTTCCTCGTGCCGGCGGAGACCCCGGGGCTCACCCGGAAGGTCATGCACGGCAAGATGATGTGGCGTTCGTCCAACACCGCGGAGTTGTACTTCGACGACGTTCGCCTCCCGCCGGACGCCCTCCTGGGTCGACAGGGGGACGGGTTCCGCCAGATGCTCGCGACGCTGGACGGCGGAAGGCTTTCCATCGGGGCCATGGGACTGGGGGGCGCGCAGGGGGCCTTCGAGTTGGCCGTACGGTACGCCCAGGAGCGCAAACAGTTCGGACAGCCGATCTTCGACTTCCAGGCGGTCCAATTCAAGCTCTCGGACATGGCGATGGAGATCGAGGCGGCCCGGAACATGCTGTACAAGGCCTGCTGGCTCAAGGACAACGGGCGCCCGTTCGGGAAGCTGGCCGCCATGGCCAAGCTCTACTGTTCCGAGGTCATGGGGCGCGTGGTGAGCGAGGCGGTCCAGGTCCACGGGGGATACGGGCTCATGCGCGAGTACGACGTGGAGCGCTTCTTCCGCGACCAGAAGCTCCTGACCATCGGGGAGGGAACGAGTGAGATCCAGCGGCTCGTCATCGCGCGCCACCTGCGAGAATGATATCTTCCTCGTGACGGCCCGCTCCGCTCCTTCCCCACGTGAGGGGATCATGGGGCTGCGCCCTCCCGCCGCGTGCTTCCTCGCCCTCGCGCTGGCCCTG
>CAZGRT010000029.1:0-28488 GCA_964528225.1 uncultured Thermodesulfobacteriota bacterium
CGCCCGTGGCGTCGGGGAGGGCGTCCGGGTCGGGGAGCCCCTCGGCGATGTGCGGCTCGCTCAGGCGGAGCAGGGGGTTTCCGGGGCCGAGGCCTTCGGCCAGGGCGCGGTACCGCCGGGGCCAACGGGCCGGGAAGGGAGCGGAGGGCTCGAGGGCCCGGGCGGCGGAGGAACTCATCGGCAAGGCGGCCGTCCGTCGTGCACGCGGCGCCGGGGGGCCCGGCGACGAAGGAGGAGACATTTTGACAGAAAGCCCGAAAAAGTCTAAAAGGTACGGCCTTTCGCAACCCCCATCCCAGGAGAACGGGCGATGTACAAGGCGGGTGACCTCAAGAAGGGGCTCAAGCTGGAGATCGACGGCGAACCGTACGTGATCGAAGACTTCGAGTTCTCGAAGCCCGGCAAGGGACAGGCGCTCTACCGCTGCCGCATGCGGAACATGATCAACGGCAACCGCTTCGACCGCACCTACCGCTCGGGCGACGTGTTCAAGCCCGCGGCCATGGAGGAGCGGACGATGACCTACCTGTTCAACGACGGGCACTTCTACACCTTCATGGACCAGCAGACGTACGAGCAGCACCAGATCACCGCCGAGCAGCTCGGGGACGACGTGCACTACCTCATCGACAACCTCGAGATCGACGTCCTCCTCTTCCAGGACCGGCCCATCGGGGTGACGCTGCCGAACTTCGTGGTGCTCAAGGTCGTGAAGGCCGACCCCGCGGCGCGGGGCGACACGGCCACCAACGTGACCAAGACCGCCGTCGTGGAGACGGGCTACGAGCTCCAGGTGCCCGCCTTCGTGGCCGAGGGCGAGAAGATCCAGATCGACACCCGCAACGGGCAGTACGTGACCCGGGTGAAGTAGGGGGCGACGGTTGACGGGCGGCGAGGCGCTGCGGGATCTCCGCCGGAAGCGCCCGTTCCTGGAGGCGCGGGCCCGGGTCCTGGAAGGGATCCGGGCCTTCTTCGTCGGGAAGGGGTTCCTCGAGGTGGAGACGCCCCACCGCCTGCCCGCCAACGCGCCCGAGCCCCACATCGACGCGGTGCCCTCCGGCCCCTGGTACCTGCACACGAGCCCGGAGCTGTGCATGAAGCGGCTGCTGGCGGCCGGGTACGGGCGCGTGTTCCAGGTCTGCCGGTGCTTTCGCACGGAGGAGAGGGGGAGCCGGCACCTCCCCGAGTTCACGCTCCTCGAGTGGTACCGCGCCGGCGCGGACTACTCGGTACTGATGGAGGACTGCGAGGGGCTGCTGACGTTCCTGGCGTCGGGGCGGCCCGTGGCCCGCGGGGGAAGGGAGGTGGGCCTGGCGCCGCCGTGGCCGCGCATCTCGGTGGCCGAGGCCTTCGGACGGTGGGTGGGGCGGAGCGCCGAGGAAGCCTTGGAGCAGGGCGGCTTCGACGAGGCGGTGGCCTTCCGGGTCGAGCCGGCCCTCGCGGAGTTCGGGACGCCGGTCTTCCTCGTGGACTACCCGGCGCCGTGCGCCGGCCTGGCCCGGCCCAAGCCGGGCCGGACGGAGGTGGCCGAGCGCTTCGAGCTCTACGCGGGCGGTCTGGAGTTGGCCAACGGCTTCTCCGAGTTGGTGGACGCCGCGGAGCAGCGGCGGCGCTTCGAGGCCGACCGCGCGGCGCGGGTCCGGGCCGGCAAGGATCCCTACCCGATGCCCGAGCCGTTCCTCCGGGACCTGGGGGACGCCCCCCCCTGTGCCGGGATCGCCCTGGGGGTGGACCGCCTGGTCATGCTCCTGGCCGGCGCGGCGTCCATCGACGAGGTGGTCGCGTTCGCCCCGGAGCAGTTGTAGCTCGGCGAGCGCCGGGCCTCACCTCCGCGCCGCCGCCCAGATCCACCCCTCCTTGTGGGCCAGCGGGAGCTCGGTCGGCGGCACGGCGCGGCCGGCCAGGAAGTCGGCCGCCGCCAGCACGCAGATCAGGGCGTCCAGCACTTCGGCGTGGTGTTCCGCCGCCGCCAGGTCGCCGCGAACGTCCATCTTCCGGCCGAGTTCCTTCACGAGCCGGGTCCGAACCTCGGCCCCGTGCCGCCCCCGGTAGTCCTCGTCCTGGTATCCGTGGGCGAGCAGGGTGGCGGCCGGGTGGACCTCGATGGCGGCGGCCCGCTCCGGGAACTCGGGTGCCCAGGCCAGGGGTACAGCCTGGCCCATCTTCCTCCGGGTGGCCTCCAGAATCTCCAGGGCCGAATGCGCCGTGCGTCCGACGGGGCTCCTCCGGGTGCCGGGGGGCATGCGGGTCATCCGCGCCCGGATGTCGAGGTCGGTGTGGCGTGAGAAGAAGCGGTCGGGGACGAGGTCGATGGGTGCCCCGGCCGTGTGGCTCTGGAGAGCGGTTCCCAGGGAGAGGGGCCATCCCAGCGGGGCGTCGAGCGCCAGGAGCACCCGGCGTGCGCCCTGGGTCCTCTGGGCCACGTGGGACGGGATCGAGGGTACGCGGGAGCTCTGCAGCGCCTCCCAAAGGATGATCTCCTCCCCTCCGACGTCGGCCACCGCCACCCCGATCCGCTCCCGCACCGTGGCGCAGTCGATTCCGATAACGCGGGTCATCTACGGTTCCTCTCCGCCCCTCCCGCCCGCCGGCGGACGGGAGGGGCCCCAAGGGTTGCCCGAAGCAGAGAGGCGGCCCGTAGGGGGCCGCCTCTCCTTGATTCCCAAGGGACGGAGGCTCCTACTTCTTCGCGTACCCGACCCCCTTCAGGGCGTCCTCGATCTCCCCGAGGATGGTCGGGTCGTCGATGGTGGACGGAACGCGGTAGGTGTCGCCGTCGGCGATCTTGCGCATGGTGCCCCGGAGGATCTTGCCGGAGCGGGTCTTGGGGAGCCGCTTGACGACCATCGTCTCCTTGTAGCAGGCGATGGCGCCGATCTGGTCGCGGATCATCTGGACCAGTTCCTTCTTCAAGGCGCCCGCTTCGATCGTGGCGCCGGCCTTGAGCACCACGAATCCCACCGGGACCTGACCCTTCAGGTTGTCGGCCGCCCCCACCACGGCGCACTCGGCCACGGCCTTGTGCTGGGCGATCACCTCCTCCATGCCTCCGGTGGAGAGGCGGTGCCCCGCGACGTTGATGACGTCGTCCACGCGCCCCATGATGTAGACGTAGTCGTCTTCGTCCTTGTAGCCGCCGTCGCCCGTGAAGTAGTAGCCCGGGAAGGGGTCGGTGTAGGACTGCTTGAACCGGTCGTCGGCGTGCCAGAGGGTGGGCAGGGTGCCGGGCGGCAGCGGGAGCTTCACCGCCACGATGCCCTCCTGGTTCGGTCCCACCGGCTGCCCCGCGTCGGAGAGGATCTGCACGTCGTAGCCGGGGGCGGCCTTGGTGGGGGAGCCGGGCTTGATCGGGAAGTGCTCGATCCCGAGGCAGTTGGCCGCGATGGCCCAACCGGTCTCCGTCTGCCACCAGTGGTCCACCACCGGGCGCTTCAGGAGGTCCACCGCCCAGTGGTAGGTGTCGTGGTCGGTGCGCTCACCCGCCAGGAAGAGGTACTTGAACCCGGACAGGTCGTACTTCTTCAGATAGTCGCCCTTCGGGTCCTCCTTCTTGATGGCGCGGAAGGCGGTGGGCGCCGTGAAGAGCGCCTTCACGCCGTGCTCGCTGATCACCCGCCAGAAGGCCCCGGGGTCCGGCGTCCCGATGGGCTTGCCCTCGAACATGATCGTGGTGCAGCCGTACAGCAGCGGGCCGTACACGATGTAGGAGTGGCCCACGACCCAGCCCACGTCGGAGGCGGCCCAGTACACGTCCCCGGGCTCCACGTCGTAGACGTGCTTCATCGTCCACGGGAGCGCCACCGCGTGTCCCCCGTTGTCGCGCACGATGCCCTTGGGGATGCCCGTGGTCCCCGAGGTGTAGAGGATGTAGAGGGGGTCCGTGGCCTTCACCGTGACGCAGCCCGCGGGGGTCGCCTTGGCCGCCAGTTCGTCCCAGTCCAGGTCCCGTCCAGGGATGAGCTTCGCCTTGGCCTGGGGCCGGGCGAGGACGACGCACTTCTCGGGCTTGTTCTTGGCCAGCTCGATCGCCTTGTCCAGCAGGGGCTTGTACTCGATGACCTTGGCCCCCTCGATGCCGCAGGAGGCGGTGAGGATGACCTTGGGCTTGGCGTCGTCGATGCGGACGGCCAGTTCGTTGGGAGCGAAGCCGCCGAAGACCACCGAGTGGACCGCGCCGAGGCGGGCGCAGGCCAGCATGGCGACCAGCGCCTGGGGGACCATGGGCATGTAGACGATCACCGTGTCGCCCTTGCCCACGCCGATTCCCTTGAGGGCGCCGGCGAAGCGGGCCACGGTGTCCCGGAGCTCCCGGTAGGTGAACTTCTGCACCTGGCCGGTCACCGGGCTGTCGTAGATGAGCGCGAGCTGGTCGGCCCGGCCGCCGTCCACGTGGCGGTCGAGGGCGTTGTAGCACGTATTCAGCTCCCCCCCGACGAACCAGCGATAGAACGGCGCATTGGAAGTGTCCAGGACCTTGTCCCACTTCTTCTCCCAGTGGATCGCCTCCGCGGCTTCTCCCCAGAAGCCCTCCGGATCCTCCAGGCTGCGTCGGTACATCTCCTGGTAACGTCCCATTCCTGGCCTCCTCACGCTCCTCGGCGTCGCTGTGTTCCTGGGAAAACAAACGGAGTGTGCGGATCCTAGCAGCCGGCCATCTTGTTTAGCAACGGTAAAACTCCAACAGTTTCACTAAAGGTGGGATCGGAACGGTTCTCGGGGCGTCAACCGACGCCGGCGACTTTGCGGCCTCGTCCGGGCCGGGAGCGCGGGCTTCGGGGCGCCCGTTCGGGACGCGCGATTGACACCCCGGAAAGCCCGCCGCTAGCATATCGGTCCCCGCACGCACCGAAAGCGTCGACGGGGCCGGGAGAAGGGACGGGACGTTGGAAGAGAAGACAGAGAGCCTGGGCGAGCGGGCACGGGCACTTCGGTTCCTGGTGGGAACCGCGAGGGAGCTCCTCGGGGACGATGGCGTTCCGCCCAACCCCTGGGAGTCGCGGCTCCAGAACCTCGGGGCCGGGCCGGCGGAGACCCTGCGGCTGGCCGTGGCCGGAACGGTGAAGAGCGGCAAGAGCACGCTGGTCAACGCGCTGATCGGCGGCGACCTGGTCAAGCGCGGCGCCGGCATCGTCACCTCCCTGGTGACCCGGGTGAGGCCGGGCCCCGAGCTCCGGGCCCGGATGCGGCTCAAGGGGTGGGGCGAGGTCAACCGGGAGGCCACCGACGCGGCCCTGTTCCTGGGCGCCGACGAGGAGGGGCGGCCCGTGGACCTGCGCTCCGCGCGCGACCGGGAGGTCCTGGAGCGCGCCATCGCGGAGATGGGAGCCGAGGTGCTCGGCGAGGGGGGCTTCTTCGACAAGAACGTCGCCCTCCTGCGGGCGTACCTCCGGGGCCAGAGCCGGGTGGCGGGACTGCTGGGCGACGCTCCCCGTGACCTGGAGTTCGGATCGGCCGAGTTCGAGCGCCACCGCGAGTTCGCCGGGGACGATGCCCTGGCCGTGTACGTGGACGACCTGGTTCTCGAGGTCCCGGACCTGCCGTTCCAGGGCAACTGGGAGCTGGCGGACTGCCAGGGGTACGACTCCCCCAATCCCCGGCACATGGAAATGGTGCAGCAGTACCTCCTGGGTGCCCACCTGGTGATCTACGTGGTCTCGAGCCGGGTCGGCCTGCGGGAGGCGGACTTCCGCTTCCTGCGGGACATCCGGGCCATGGGCCTGGTGGAGTCGACGCGCTTCGTCCTGAACGCCGACCTCGCCGAACACGGGTCGGCCGAGGACCTCCGGCTCCTGCGGGATCGGATGGTCTCGGAGCTGCAGAACGTGGCCGGCGAGGTTCCCATCCACACCTTCTCCGCCCTCAAGGCGCTGCTCGAACCGCTGAGCCGCTCGGGGAGGGCCCTGTCCCGCAAGGACGAACTGCTCCTCGAGCTCTGGGCCGAGTCGCCGGCCTCAGCCGCGGACGAGTACCCCGCGTTCCTCTCGTTCCTCGAGGGAGAAATCGGCGAGCGCCGGCAGAAGCGGATCTCGAGAAGCCTCGACGCCGTGGTCCGCCGGGCGGCCGAGGCCCTCCGGGCCCGGCTGGAGGCGTCCGTCGTGCTGCTCGGCCGCACCGCCCAGGACCTGGGGGCCGAGAAGCGGGCCCTGGCGAGCGCCAAGGACCGCGTGCACGCCTCGCTCAACACCTTCGAGGGCGCCCTGCGAAGCGTGGCGGAGGGGCTCAAGCGCGACGCGTTCCGCCGGGTGGACGCCGTGTTCCACCCCCAGGGCGGATCGGTGGCAGAGGAGGTCGTCGCCCACGTCCGGACGCTGGAGGCACCCGCCGGCGCGCTCGAAGCGGACGACCGCCGGAAGCTCTTGCGCCAGATGGCCAAGCTCTACCAGGAGATGAGGGCGGGCTTCCATCGGTACAAGGTCGAGGCGGTGAACCCCAAGGCCGTGGAGCAGATCCGGACGATCTGGAAGGAGGCGAGCGCGGCGCTCGCGGCCGCGGCGGGGCCCCCGGCCGAGATCCTGGTGCAGAGCGTGGAGGCGTACCGGCGGGATGCCGCTGCCCTGGGAATCCAGGTGCCGCCGCTCGAACTGCCGCCCCTCGACCCCTCCATCGGCCGCACGCCCATTCCGCTTTTCTCGGCCCTTACCTACCTCCCGAACCAGTTCGCCGCCGACCGGGTCCTGTCCTTCGCCGGGCAGTGGACCCGGAAGCTCGCGGCGGGGTGGGCCCGGCGGCTCATGGGCAGGCAGGAGCGCACCACCTTCGCCCGGTCGGTCCTCGCGGACGGGGCGGAGGCCGTGCGCGAGCTCCTGGGGGAGGAGGCCCGGTCGAACCTGCTCCACTACAACGAGCAGGTGAAGTACCAGGTCGTGGCCCGCAGCCTCGACGAGTTGGCGGGCGCGTGGACGAGGGGGTACCGGGAGACCGTGGAGGCGCTGGTGCTGGACCTCGACCGGCTCGGACAGCTGCTCGACCGGGAGGAGGCCGAGCGGGAGGCCCTGATCCCCCGCCTCCAGGAAGTCCTGCATGCCCTCGCCCCCCTGGCCGCCTGAGCCCTGGCCGAGCCTGGGGAGGCACTGGAGGGCCCTCCACGGGGAGCCCGTCCGGCGGGTGAGCCTGGACCCCGGCTTCTCGTGCCCCAACCGCGACGGCCTGCTCGGCACCGCCGGCTGCATTTTCTGCGACCCGGCGTCCTTCTCCCCGTCCCACGGCGATCCGCGCCCCGTGGCCCGGCAGCTCGCCGCGGGGATCGCAGCCCTGGGGGAGAGCGGCGTCCGGAAGGTGGCGGCGTACTTCCAGCCGCGCACCAACACCCACGCGCCGCCCGCGGTCCTGGAGCGGCTATGGGAGGAGGCCCTCGGTTTTCCGCAGGTCGTGGCCCTGTGCGTCGGAACCCGGCCCGACTGCGTGCCCGAGGCCGTGCTCGACGGGCTTGCTGCGTGGCGGGAGCGGGCGGAGGTGTGGCTCGAACTGGGGCTGCAGTCGAGCCGCGACGAGACCTTGCGAAGGCTGCGGCGCGGGCACGGGGCGGAGGCGTTCGCCGACGCGTGTCGTCGGGCCCGCGGCCGCGGGCTCAAGGTGTGCGCCCACGTCATCCTCGGTTTGCCCGGGGAGGGGGTCGAGGACGAGCTCGCCACCGCGGCGCTCCTGGCGGGGCTGGGGGTGGAAGGAGTGAAGCTGCGGCAGCTCGCCGTGGTCCGGGGCACCGAACTGGAGGCCGCGTGGCGCAGGGGCGAGGTGCCCGTGCTGGGGGAGGCGGAGTACGCGGCCCGGGCGGCCGCCTTCGTGCGGGCGCTGCCCCGGGGAACGGTGCTGCACCGGCTGGTGGGCGACACCCCGGCGGGCCGGCTTCTGGCGCCCCGGTTCGAAAAGGGTAGAGTGCTTCGGGAGATCCGGGAGGCCCTCGCCCGGGAATGAAACAGCCGGCGAGCGCCGGCTGGGGTTCTTGGTGGGCGAGGCGGGATTCGAACCCACGGCCTCAGGTTCCGGAGACCTGCGCTCTATCCAGCTGAGCTACTCGCCCGAAGGGAAGCGGGAGTTAAGCACATCCACTGTGCGATTGCAAGGTGCCGGAGGGCGCAGCGGCGCCCCGGGACGAGGAGGGAACGATGAGCAAACCCGCGAAGATCTTCCTCTGGCTTGCCGGGGGCCTGGCGCTGCTGCTGGCCGTCGCGGTCATCGGCCTCAAGATCTACCTCACGAAGGAACGCATCCTGGCCTGGGTGGTCCCGCCGCTCGAAGAGCAGCTCCGTCGGGACGTCTCGATCGGGGACGCCGGGGCCGGACTGACGGGCATCTACCTCGAGGAGCTCGACGTCCGGAGCCACGGAGCCCCGGAGCCCCTGGTCGCAGCCCGGACCATCCGCATCCGCTGGAACCTGTGGGCCCTGTTGTCGGGGCGGGTCCAGGTGGACGAGGTGAGCCTGGTCGAGCCCCACATCCGGATCGTGCGGCTCGCCGACGGGACCCTGGACATCGACGACCTGCTCGGCGCGGAGAAGGGCAAGGAGGCTCCCGCGCCCCGAGCCGAGGGGGGCGGCGGGGCGGACACGCCGGTGTCGCTGCTGGTGGCCCTCTTCTCGGTGGAGCGGGGCCGCTTTTCCTTCGAGGACCGGTCGCGCTCGCCGGCCGAGACCTACACCCTCGACGACATCGAGTCGCGCGTGCGCGAGATCTCCCTGGACCGTCCCATCCGCTACGAGCTCTCCGCCCGCCTACCCTTGGCGGAGAAGTCGCGGTTCCGGGCGGAAGGGACGGTGGACCCGAAGAGCCGCGATGTCGTGGCCCAGGTGCGGGTCGAGGATTTCGATCTCTCCGCGCTCAACGAACTGCTCGGCAAAGGTCTGCAGGTGGCGTCCGGCAAGGCGGGAGTGGACCTCTCCCTGGAGGTGACGGGGGGGAACAGCGCGCGGGTGCGCGGAACGCTGCGGGCCGACCGGCTGACCCTGGCCTCGGGAAACAACCGTGGAGAGACCGCGGACGTGAGTGCGGAGCTGGAGGCGTCCGTCGACCTCCGGGAGCACCGTGCCGCCCTGGAGCGCCTCGACCTGGTCGCCGCCGAGCAGAAGGCTCATCTGGAGGCCAAGGTCTCCCGACTGGACCGGAAGCCGAAGGTCGAGTTCCTCCTCACCTCCGAGGAGCTGAGGGCGGACCCCCTCCTGGCCCTGCTGCCCGCGGGCGAGACCCCGGAGCCCGCCGCCCCCGCGGCTCCGGCCGAGGCGGCGAAGCCCTCCCCGGTCCCCGTGGAGGCAGCCGGGGAGGTCAAGATCGCGCGCCTGCTGGCGTCGGGGGCCGTGGTGGAGGACTTCCGGGCGAAGATCGAGCTGCGCGGCGGAGTCCTCACGGTGGAGCCCGCGGGCGCCAAGCTCTACGGCGGAACCCTGGCGCTGCGCAGCCGCGCCGAACTCGAGCGGCAGGGAGCTCCCTTCGAGGTGGGGCTCGACCTCGCGGACACCACCGTGAACGACCTGCTCACGGCGCTGAGCCCCGCCCTCAAGGGAGCGATGACCGGCGTGCTGGGTCTGTCGCTCCAGGCCCAGGGGGACGGCGGCGACCTCGGGGCGCTGCGCGCCCAGCTCAAGGCTGAAGCCAAGGACGGCAAGCTGGTCAGCCATCCGCTGGTGCAGGGCCTCGCGGCGCTCTTCCAGGCCCGGGAGCTCGAGACCCTGAATTTCTACGGCGTGAAGGCGGACCTCCAGACCGCCGAGGGGGTCGGCCAGCTCAACTCCTTCGTGTTCAGCGGTCCGAACCTCCAAGCCACGGCCAAGGGCACGCTGGGCCTCGCCGACCGCAAGCTCGACCTGGTGATGGCGGTGGCTCTGCCCCGGGAGATCGCACAGCGCCTGGTGCGGGAGAAGACCACCCTCGACGCGGTCACCGACGCCCAGGGATGGTCGAAGCTGCCGCTGCGACTCTCGGGAACGCTGGACGAACCGAAGTACGGGCTCGACGCCGAGGGGCTCGCGCGCATCGCCACCAAGGCCCTCGGCGGCAAGGCGCAGAAGGCCCTGGAGGAGAAGCTGCTGCCCAAGGTTCCCCTCGGGGAGGAGCAGAAGGGGGTGCTGCAGAAGGGCATCAAGAGCCTTTTCGGTCAGTGACGGCCGAGGAAAGGGAAGCGGAGATGGATTGGAAGCGCTACTTCGAGGCAGCGAAGGGGACCGGGTATCTCGCCACGGCCAATCGAGCGGGGGAGGTGGACGTCGCGGTGTATTCCCGCCCCCACGTCATCGACGCGGAGACGGTGGCTTTCGGGATGACCGACCGCCTGACCCATGCCAACCTGCGGGAGAACCCCCACGCGGCCTACGCGTTTCGCGAGGGCGGGTTCCAGGGGGTGCGCCTCTACCTGGAGAAGGTCCGGGAGGAAACCGAGGGGCCCCTGCTCGACGCGATCCGGGCGCGTGCGACCGAGATCGTGGGCGCCGGAGCCGGAGAGGCCGTGGAGTTCGCGGTGTACTTCAACGTCCGCAAGTGGCTGCCGCTGGTGGGGCCTTGAGGCCGGGTCCCGAGAGGGGGCCCAGGCGGGAGAGTTCCGCCGTTCGTCCCGGCCGGCCGGTCCTCCTGCACCGAGGAGATCCGACGATGGCTCGCGTTCGCAACCTGCGGCTGGGCGGAATGCTCGCGGCCGCGATCCTTCTTTCTGGGGTCGCCCACGGCCAGGTGGCGACATCCCGGGGGCAGTCCGTGTATGTGCCCGTCTATTCGCACATCTACGGCGCCGATCAGGAGAAGCCGCTCTATCTGGCGGCGACCCTGAGCGTCCGAAACACGGACGGGACGAGCCCGCTGACCCTGCTGGCCGTGGACTACTACGGCCAGGACGGGAAGCGGATCCGCGCCTACGTGGAGACGCCGGTGACCGTGGGCCCACTCGGTGCGGTTCGATACTTCGTGAAGGAGTCGGACGTGGCCGGCGGTTCGGGCGCGAGCTTCGTGGTGCGTTGGCGCTCCGAGGTTCCCGTGACGGCGCCGCTGCTCGAATCGGTGATGATCGGCACCCGGGGGCAGCAGGGGCTCTCCTTCACCTCCCGGGGGCAGGTCATCGCCCAGGAATAGACGCCGTGCCTCTGAGCGTCCCTCACGAGAGTGCTCGTTCCCGGTCCCGGACGGCCCGCGGGGTCGGGAGCCGGATCCGACGCCTGGCCGCCCTGTCCGCCCTCCTCCTGGCCGCGGGTTGCTCGTCCCCGCCCCCCCCGCCGGGGCGTGCGGCGATGCCTGCGGCGTCCGGCCCCGGCGCCCCCTCCGTTGCGGAGCTCGGCGCCGCCACGTACACCGGCCTCGAGGAGGCGCCAGGCCCCGTCACGCTGGTGGAGGGCGCCTGGGAGGGCCTGCCCTACGCCCCCGGGGGAGCCTCCCGGCAGAGGATCTCGCTCGTCAGGGACTTCCGTGTCACCGGCGACCTGGACGGCGACGGGGCCGAGGAGGCCGTGGTGCTGCTTTCCGGAAGTTCGGGCGGTTCGGGCAGCTTCGTCTACCTCGCGGTGGTCGGCCGGGACGGCGGGGAAGTCCGGAACCGGGCGACCCAACCGCTGGGCGACCGCGTCCAGGTGCGCGCGGCGCGGGTCGCTGCGGGGCGGGTGTCCGTGGACGTCCTGCAGGCCGGGCCCGGGGATGCGGCCTGCTGCCCCGGCGAGTTGGCGACACGGGAGTTCGTCCTCGACGCCGGGTGGGAGATGCGCGAACTCCCCGCCTCCGCCCCGCCGTCGCGGCTCTCCCTGGAGGCGCTCTCGGCGACGACGTGGGTGCTCCGGCGTTGGACGTGGGACGAGGCCGCCCCCGCCGAGCCGGCGGTGACCCTGGCCTTTCGCGAAGGCCGGTTCGGCGGGTCCTCGGGCTGCAACGCGTATTTTGCGTCCGCCGCGGACGGGGCGGCGCCCGGCGACGTCTCCGTCGGTCCCCCGGCGGCGACCCGGAGGGCGTGCCCGCCGCCGGGCATGGACGTGGAGGCCCGCTTCCTCCGGCAGTTGGCCTCCGTGGACAAGTACGGCTTCCTCGCCGGCCGCCTGGCCCTGTCGTTCCAGGAGGGAGGTGTGCGGGGGACGATGCTCTTCGAGGGCCGGCCCCCGGATCCGGTCCGGAGTCCCTGAAGGGAAGCGGCGCCCGCCTCCCGATCTCGGCGTCCTCCCCGATTGCAGAAGTTCTGCGGGTGTGCGGTGAGAGCGCCGCACCCCGGTTCCCGTCCATCGCCGTTCCCGAAGGGAGGTTCCGATGTCCTGTCGCACCGTGTTGCCCGTCGCCGTCGTCATCGCCTCTCTGCTCGCGGCACCCGCCGCGTCGGCGGAGAAGGGCACCGTCGAGGAGGCGCCGAGGGGCTGGAAGTTCCGGGCCGAGGGTTCCTACGTCCGCACGACCGGGAACACGGACACCCAGACCCTGGGGGCGGTGGTCGATGGCTCGAGGGAAGTGGAGGGAGACGCCAACCGCTACTACGCCAAGGGCAAGGCCCTCTTCGCCGAGAGTGACGGGGACCAGACCGCGAACCGCTGGTACGTCGAGGGGCGCTACGAAAGGGGGTTCACCGAGCGGTTCTTCGGGTTTCTCACGTCCAGCTACCTGAAGGACAAGTTCTCGGGCTACGAGTACCGGTTCAACGCGGGCCCTGGCCTGGGCTACGAACTGGTCAAGACGGAGCGGCACCGCCTCAAGGGGTTGCTCGGTGTCCTCTGGTCCCACGACGAGTTCGAGGAGGGGGGGAGCGACTCCTACGCCATGGGGAAGGCCACCCTCGACTACGCCTGGCAGATCCGGGAGAACCTGAAGTTCAAGCAACTGCTCGACTACCAGGCCTCCCTCCAGGACTCCGACGTCTTCTTCCTGAAGAGCGAGAGCGCCCTCGAGGTCAAGATCAACACTCTCCTGTCCCTCGGGGTCGGCTACATCGTGAGCTACCAGAACGACCCGCCGGCAGACGCCGACGAGACCGACACGGCCTTCCTGACCTCCCTGATCGTCGATTTCTGAGGCCGTGCGGGGGCGCGGGGTTTCGGCGGGCTAGCCGGCGGGCGGCGGGCGCCGGACGCCGAGCACGAGGGCACCGGCGAGCACGCAGCAGCCGCCCAGGTACGCGCAGGTCCCGGCCGGGTCTCCCCCGGAGCGGTCCAGCAGGTGACCGCTCAGCCACGGGCCCAGCGCCCCCGAGACGAACCCGTACGCGGTGAAGACGAGACCGAAGACCGAGCCGAAGTGGGCCGGGCCGAAGCACTCCACGACCAGGGGCGCCGAGACGGAGAAGAGGGTTCCGAAGGCCGCGCCGATCGCGACGGCCAGGGCCGCGGTGGCCGCCGTCCCCTGCGCGGCGGGGAGGGCCAGGTACGCCGCCCCTGCCAGGAAGGAGGCGGCCGCGAGGGCGGGGCGGCGGCCCAACCGGTCGGAGAGGAGTCCGGCCGCCAGGCGGCTCCCGCCGTTGGCGGCGTTGAAGGCCGTCAGGACGGCCACGCCCCCGGACAGGGCCATGCCCTTGGCCGACGCCAGGGGGGCCGCGAGCGTCACCATCGCGATTCCCGCGGCTCCCTGGAGCGCCCACACCCACCAGAGAAGCCAGAAGGCCCGGGTCCGGAGGCTCTCCGTCGCGGTGAGGGACGCCGGCAGCGGGGCTCCCGCCGCCTGCTGGCTCCGGGCGGGGACGACGACGCCGGTCGAAGCCAGACCGCCCACCGCGAGGAGGGCGGCTCCCAGGAGCAGGTGGGCCCCCGCGTACCCCGCTTCCCGGAGGAGCCAGCCCAGGGCCGGGCCCAGAGCCGCCGCCGAGCCCGCGAAGGAGAAGTTCACCAGGCCCGAGGCGAGGCCGCGGCGGGCGGGAAACCACAACTGGGCCGCGGTGAGGCAGGGCAGGTAGACGAGGCAGGAGGCCGCTCCCACCGTCACGCCCCACAGGTACAGACTCCAGGCGCCGGCGGGGCGCAGCGTGAACAGAAGGCTCGCGGCCGTCAGCACCTCGCCCGCGAAAACCAGCCGTCGCGTCCCCCAGCGTTCCTGTGCCCGGCCCACCGCGAACATGGAGCCGCCGACCGCCGCGAGCACGAAGAAGAGCGTCGCCCCGATGGCCGCCCGACCCAGGCCGAGGTCCGCCTGCCAGCGGGGGGCGACCACCCCCGGGTAGCCAAAGATGAGGGCGCCCGGGCCGGCGATGGCGACGCAGCCCGCGAGAAGGGCCCGCACCCCTCGACGCCGCCCCGCCTCCGCCGGTCCCACGAGATGCCTACCGGCCGTCCGCGGCGAGGTTCTTCACCCAGAACACCACGGGCTTGGGGCTCTCGCCCGCTTCGTCCAGGTCCTTCCAGGCGATGGTCGTGCGCAGGTCGGGCCGCCGCTCGTATCCCAGCCGCGTCCAGATTCCGTCGAGGGGCAGGTACCCGGGAGGCCTCCGGGGGTGGTCCGGGGGGCGCTCCACCCCGCAGAACGTGGCGACGGAGAAGCCCCGGGACGAGGCGTAGCGCTCCCTCTCGGCAAAGAAGCGGCGGTAGATCCCCCGCCCGCGATGGGAGGGCAGGAGCACCGACTCCGCGCAGTAGAAGATCCGGTTCACGGGGAGCCCGGCCCCTTCGAAGGGGCGCCGGATTCCCTCGGGCTCGTCGGCCAGCGGAAGCCCCGTGGAGGCGCCCACCACCCGCCCTCCGGCCAGGGCGAGCGCCACCATGCCCTGCGGCGATTCGCACAGGTCGCGCAGGTACCGCTCCTCGTACGCGAGATCGCCGTCGTAGAGGTAGGGGTACTCCCGGAACACCTCGATCCGGAGCCGGGCGATGTCGGGCAGGTGGGCGAGCACGTTCCGCCCCGCGAAGGTCTCGACCCGGATCTCGTCGGCCACGGCCCCTCCTCTCCCCGGTGCGGCAAGGTAGGCGAGGGGCGGGGGCGGCGTCAAACCCCCGGGAGCGGTTGACACCCCCGCGGGGCCCCTGCACACTCGGCCGGAAGGGAGGCGCCCATGGCAAACGCGGCGGACACAGGCATCGGGCAGCACCGCATCCGGCTCGGCATCAGTTCGTGCCTTCTCGGCGAGCCCGTCCGCTACGACGGCCAGCACAAGCTCGACCGCTACCTGCGCGACACCCTCGGAGGCTACGTGGAGTGGGTGCCCGTGTGCCCGGAGGTGGAGTGCGGCCTTCCCGTGCCCCGGGAGGCCATGCGGCTCGTGGGGGACCCGGAGGCCCCCCGGCTCGTCACCAACCGCACCGGGGTGGACCACACCGAGCGCATGCTGTCGTGGGCCGCCCGGCGGGTCCGGGAGCTCGAGGCCGAGGACCTGTGCGGGTTCGTCTTCAAGAGTGGGTCGCCGTCGAGCGGCATGGAGCGGGTGAAGGTGTACGGCGACAAGGGGATGCCCGAGAAGGTCGGCGTCGGGATGTTCGCGCGGGCCTTCATGGACCACTTCCCCCTCCTGGCGGTCGAGGAGGAGGGCCGCCTGCACGACCCGAGACTGCGGGAGAACTTCATCGAGCGGATCTTCACCTACCGGCGGTGGCGGGAGACCGTTGCCGCGGGAAGGACCCGGGGCCACCTGGTGGAGTTCCACACCCGCAACAAGCTCCTGATCCTCTCCCACAGCCCGGAGCACTACCGGGAGCTCGGCCGCCTCGTGGCCTCGGGCAAGGACCGCTCCCCCGAAGAGCTCTACGAGCGCTACCAGGAGCTGTTGGCCGAAGCCCTCGGCCGGAAGACCACGGCCAGGAAGAACGCCAACGTCCTCCAGCACGCGATGGGCTACTTCAAGAAGGAGCTCTCGGCCGACGAGAAGCAGGAACTGCTGGAGGTCATCGAGCGGTACCGCACCGAACTGGTGCCGCTCGTGGTTCCCGTGACCCTTCTCAACCACTATGTGCGCAAGTACGGCGAGCCCTACCTCGGGATGCAGACCTACCTGAACCCCCACCCCGTCGAACTCCAACTGCGCAACCACGTGTGATTCGGCAAAGCGATTTCCGGGCTTGCGGGCGGTTTTCGTTCTGTTACCCTCCGCCTGTCTTTCTGTCAGGCCTCCCCGCGGGGCTTCGGGATTCCCTCCTCAGGAGCGCGAGCATGGGACGACACGCCGGTTGGGCCAGGGCACTCTCGCTGACGGCGGCCGCGGCGCTGGCCCTCGGGGCCGCGCCGCCCCTGGAGGCCGCCCAGATCGAGGCGGACTCCGAGACCATCTTCCGGGTCTTCGAGCGCGACGACGACACCGTGCTGCCCGTGTACGAGTACCTGCGGGTCGCCGGGGGCGCCCTCGACGACAAGGGGTTCTCGGTCCACGCCTACGGCTGGGGCCGGTACAACTTCGGCGACGACTACTACGACGACGACGCCCAGGGGGAGGTGCTCTACGGGTACCTGGAGTACACGCTCCCGACCCTCAACTTCGCCGCGCGCCTGGGGCGCCAGTATGTGTTCGAAGGGGTCGCGAACGAGAGCGTGGACGGCCTGGCCGTCCGGGGCGACGCGGGGCCGTTCTTTTCCGCGTCGGCCTACGCGGGTCAGCCCGTCTCCCTGGAGGAGGTGGACGGCCGCGACTCAGACTCGATCTGGGGGGGGCGCATCGGCCACCACCTCGGTTCGCTCTACGACGTGGGTCTGTCCTACAAGCGGCTGGAGAACGACGGCGACCTGGCCCAAGAGAGCCTCGGGATCGACTCTTCGGTGCAGTTCTCCTTCCCGGTCTCCCTGCGCGGGTACTCCGTGCGCAACCTCGACACGGACGACTGGTCCGAGCACTCGTACGAGGCCCGGCTCTCCATGAAGAGCCTCCTCCTCCGGCCCTTCTTCCAGCGCTTCGACTACGACGCGTTCTTCGACGCCGGCGCCAAGACGCCGACGGTCTTCCGGTTCCTCGAGGGCTCCGGGGAGACCGTGGAGACCTACGGCGCCGACCTGACCTGGTTCGCGACCGCCAACCTTGACTTGGAGCTGAAGGCGAAGAAGTACGCTTACGACCAGCGCGACGACGACGCCTGGTACTGGGGCGGGCTGGCGACGCTGCGCTTCTCCGGCCTCAGCCAGGTGGGGGGCGAGGTGGGGGTCATGGACGGCGGCACTTCGGACACGCAATACAGCCTGTGGCGGGGGTTCTTCTACTGGGACGCGAAACCGGCCTTCCTGAGCGGCGACGTCGTGTGGGTGAGCTACGACCAGGACATCAACGGGGAGGACGCTTCGACCTTCGTCTCCCTCGGGGCGGGGGAGAGGTTCCTCAAGGACGCCCTGGAGGTGCGGCTGTCGGGCGACTACAGCGTGGACCCGTACTTCGACGAGGACGTGCGGGGGATGCTCACGGTGAAGTACCGGTTTGCCCGGTGAGGGGGAGGGAGGCACGGGAGCCGACTGCGGTCCCGGCGCCTCCCGTGGACGACGCGACTCGACGTCCGCGCCGGCGGGCGGCGGACCTGGGGGACAGGAGCGGAACGATGCGAAAAGGGATCTCGTTCTCCGTGGTGACGGTGCTCGCGGGACTGGTGCTCTTCGCCTGCGCCCAGGGGCAGAAGCGCTACACGCTTCCCGATCGCCACCCCGAGACGCTGCCGGAGCGCGGCCCCAACTGCCTGGACTGTCACAAGCGCAGCGACGGGCAGACGGCGTTCGCGGAGTACGTGCACACCCCGGACTGGATGGGGGTTCACCGCACCCGGGCGTACCAGAACCAGCAGGTCTGCTCCCTGTGCCACCAGGACAGCTTCTGCAACGACTGCCACGTGACCCGCAGCGAGCTCAAGCCCTCGCTCAAGGAGCAGGGCGACACCTACCGCAGGATGCCGCACCGCGGGGACTATCTGTCCCGTCACCGGATCGACGGGCGGGTGGACCCCACCTCGTGCTTCCGGTGCCACGGGAACCCGAAGTCGTCCAAGACCTGCGTGCGCTGCCACGGCTGAGGCCGGGACCGAGGAGAGGACGCCGATGAAGACGAGAGCCCCATGGATCTGGCTCGCGGCCGCCGCCTGGCTGGTCGCCGGTTGCTCGGACCAGAACGCGCCGTCCGACCAGGCCCACGTCCTCGCAGGGGACTGGCTCGTGGCCCGGAGCGACGACTTCCACGGCTCGACCGCCCGCCGGGGCGACCTGCGCTGCGACGTGTGCCACGAGGTGGGTGCGTTCTGCTCCGAGTGCCATGTCGGGCCGGATGGCAGCCGGGTCCCCCCGGGCTCCGCGTACGAGCACGGCACGTTTCCCCATGACGCGGCCGACCTCGTCGCGGCCTCGGAGGCGTGCGACGCGTGCCACACCCTCACCCAGCGCTACCGCAGTGAGCCGGGTGTGTGCCACCGGTGCCACGAGCCGCCCCCCGCCCCCCACGCCCTCGGCCAGCAGTGGCTTCTCCCCACGGCGCACGCGGCGGCCGCGATCGACGGGACCCTGGCGTGCCTGGCCCAGGGTTGCCACACCGAGCGGGTTGCCGGCGGGGGCACGCCGCCGGCGTGCGAGGAGTGCCACCGGACGTCCCTGCCGGTGGGGGACGCGACGGTC
Organism: uncultured Thermodesulfobacteriota bacterium; assembly: GCA_964528225.1. Lineage (GTDB taxonomy): Bacteria > Desulfobacterota > Deferrisomatia > Deferrisomatales > JACRMM01 > CAZGRT01. The sequence goes on from CAZGRT010000029.1 coordinate 18,430, forward strand.
TGCACCTCCTGCCACGACGCGCCGCCGGACCTCGCCTCGACGGACCCCGCCGACCGGCCCCGGCGCGCCGGGGCGCACGGAGAGCACGGCGGGCTGACCTCGGACACGGGGGACTGCTCCGCCTGCCACGAGGGAAGGGGCACGGGCGAGTTGGAGCACTACGACCGGCCCGGGAGCAGCGGCGTCGACCCGGACTACCCCGCGGACGTGATCCTGCTCCACCTGTACGACGCCCGTTCCGGCGCGGCCGCGTACGACGAGGCCAGCGGGACGTGCTCTGGGGTTTCCTGCCACGGCGGGCAGGGGACTCCGGAGTGGCTCGCGGGGAGCCTGGACGTCGACCTCGAGTGCACGGCCTGCCACGAACTCGGGACCGCCGCGCAGACCCCCGAGCACAACAGCTACTACTCGGGTAGGCACCCGACCCACGCGGAGGCGGGGGGGCACGCGGACGGCCTCGGGTTCGCTCCCACATGCTCGCCGTGCCACGCCATGGGGGCGGCCCACTTCGCGGGGCTCGACTCGCCGGAACTGGACGACCCGGCCGCCACCCTTCTGCCGGCGCTCGGCTACGACGCGACCGGGTCCCCGCCGACCTGCACGACGAGCATCGATACCTGTCACCCGGGCGACCCCCGGGGCTGGGCGGCGGGGGTGGGGGGCGCGCCGCACGCCACCGGGCAGCAGTGGCTCCTTCCCACCGAGCACGCTACCGCGTCCATCAGCGGGCGGCTCGCCTGCCTGTCCGCCGGGTGCCACAGCGACACCGTCGCCGCCGGCGGCGTTCGCCCCGCCTGCGAGGAATGCCACCGCGCGGGGTTGCCCGCGGGCGACGTGACGGTGTGCACCTCCTGCCACGACCGGCCGCCGAGCCTGGTGTCCACGGCGCCCGCGGACCGGCCGGAGCGGCGAGGAGCCCACGGGAGCCACGGCGACTTCACGGCCGACACGCGCTCCTGTGACGCCTGCCACGTGGGGGGCGGCACCGGAGAGTTCGAGCACTACGACCGGCCGGGCGATCAGGGGGTCGACCCCGCGTATCCGGCCGAGGTCGTGGTGCTCAACACCTACGACGCGAGGCGAGGCGCCGCGGTGTACGACGCGACGGCGGGCACGTGCTCGCTCGTCTCCTGCCACGGGGGGAAGCCGACCCCGACCTGGCTGACGGGAGCCCTCGAACCCGCCGCGGACTGCGCGCGCTGCCACGAACTGGGGACGTCGCCCCAGATCCCGGAGCACAACAGCTACTTCTCGGGGCGCCACTCCACCCACGCGGAGCTCGGGGGCCGGGCGGACCTGCTCGGCTATAACCCCACCTGCTCGGCGTGCCACGCCATGGGGCCGGCCCACTTCCAGGGGCTCGACACCCCCGGGCTCGACGACCCCGTGGCCACCCTGCTCCCGGTTCTCGGGTACGACGCGGCCGCGTCCCCGCCCACCTGCACCACCAGCGTCACCGGGTGCCACCCGGGGACCCGGCGCAACTGGACCACGGGGGTCGTCGCGAGCCACCCCGTGGGACAGACCTGGCTCCTGCCGGCGGGCCACGTGGCCTCCTACGACGCAGCGTCGTCGCGCTGCTTCGCGGTCGGGTGCCACCAGGAGACGGGCACCGGCCAGGTGCCTCCCGCGTGCAGCGAGTGCCACCGCCTGGCGTCGCCGACCTCGACCCGGAACTGTCGTTCCTGCCACGGGGGGACTACCGGCCCGTCGGGGCTGCCGAGCACCAACTCCACCGCGCTCAGCGTCCGGCCGAACCGCGTCGGCGAACACCGCCGGAACGATGGTTCGCCGCCCACCCACCTGGGGGCCGCGGCGATTACCTGCGACTACTGCCACCTGGGGAGCGGCAGCGGGACGCTCGGTCACTACGACCGCCCCAACGACCAGGGCGTGAACCCCAGCTACCCCGCCGAGGTCCGGTTCGATACCTCGCGGAACGTCAATATGCAGTTCAGCCCAAATCAGGCGAACTGCACGGGCACCTGCCACGGGGAGGGGCACAACGAGCAGTGGTACTGAGCCGGCGACGGGATGCTGCGAAGGGGGCGCCCTCCGGCGCCCCCTTCGCGGCGGTTGCCCCGCGGGAACCCACTCAGTACCCCGAGAACAGCTCCGGCCGCACCTGGTCTCCGGCGATCCCCATCTCCGCCAGGGTTCCCTGCATCGCCTCCACCATGGGAGGCGGACCCGCCAGGAAGTAGAGCGCCGACTCCCACTCCGGCAGGCCCGCCCGGATCATCTCCGGGTTGAGGCGGCCGGTGGGCCCGTCCCACGACCGGCTCGACTCGTTCATCCGGGTCATGGTCGCCACCACGTCGATTCCCTCCCCTTCCCGGGCCATGCCCAGCAGTTCGTCGAGGAAGGGCGCCTCCTCCGGCTTCCGGTTCGAGTAGAAGAGCGTGATCCGGTGCCCCGACCGGGCCTGCGCCGCGTGGCGCAGCATGGAGCGGAACGGGGTGATCCCGATCCCGCCGGCCAGGAACGCCAGGGGCCTGGCCGGGTCTTCGGGGAGTGCGAGGCGTCCCCGGGGTTCCTCCAGGGAGATGCCGGCACCGGGCTCGAGCCGGGCCAGGGTCTGCTTGAAGGCGCTCGGGGAGAGCTTCGTCGCGAAGAGCAGGTGGCCGTCTGCGGGGGAGGAGGCGAGGCTCAGGTGCCGCCGCAGGCCCCGGGCGTCCTGGAGCCCGAGGTCGGGGAGGTTCAGGAAGCACCACTGGCCCGGGTGGAACCGGAAGCCCTCGGGCTTCTCCAGCCGCACCGAGAGGATGCCCTCCGCCTCCTCGTGCCGCTCGGTCAGTGTCGTCGGGTAGAGCATGGCGTCCTCCGGTTGCCCGCGTTTCGATGGATGCGACCGCCGCACCGTACCACGCCCCGGCACGGCTCGCACGGGAGCCGGCGGACGGCCGCGAATCCGGCCCGGACCCTCAGGGCCGCCGGGAGCCCGCCGTTGCGTCCCGGAGGGCGCGGGCGAGGGCCAGGGCCTGGGCCGGGTCGGCCACCTCGCCGGCACGTTCCGCCTCCTCCACGGCGCGCAGGATCCGCCCCACCTCCGGGCCCGGCGCTATCCCCAGGCGGTCCACCAGGTCCCGGCCCCGCAGGAGGGGGGAGACCTCCCGGCCCTCGCGCCTCTCCCAGAACAGCTCGAGGAGCTCGGCGGCCACCCGGCGCTCGGTCGCGAGCCAAGGCGGGTTCGGCCCGGTGGCGGCCTCGTCCGCCAGGGAGAGAAGGAGCGCCTCGGGGACCTCCCCACCCAGGTCTTTGAGGTACCGGAGGCGGGCCCGGGGCGTGGGGGGGGCCTGCTGGCACAACTGGAACAGCCGAAGGTGGGCGGCCACGGTGCGGGCCGCTGCGTCGGCCGTGCGTCGGCCGACCCGCAGCCGCCGGAGTTCGCGGCGCACCGCCCGCCCGCCAAGGGTCTCGTGGCCGAGGAACCGCCGCCGCGCTCCGTCCCAGACCGCCGTGGCGGGCTTGGCCGCGTCGTGGAGGAAGGCGCAGAGGACGAGAAGGGCGCGGCGCGTCACCCCGGCTTCCAGCGTCTCTTCCAGGTGCCGGGAGAGCTCACCCGGCCTCGGCAGCCCGTCGGCCTCCCGCGCCAGCCGCGCCGCCGCCTCGGCGGTGCGCAGGCTGTGCTCCAGGAGGTCGTGGCTGTGGTAGTCCCCCTGGTCGAAGCCGGGCCACTCGCCGACGAAGGGGAAGAGGGCGACGAGCACGCCGTGGTCGCCCATCGCCCGCAGGGCCCGTGAGGCCGCCGGGAGGTCGAGGGTGGCGAAGAGCTCCGTCCGGATCCTCTCGGCGGAGACCTCGCCGAGGCGTCGGGCCGTCTCTGCGAGCAGGGGCGGCAGGGCGGGGTCGGGTGCGAGGCCGAACTGCGCGGCGAAGCGGTAGGCCCTCAGGGTCCGCAGCGGGTCCCGGGCGAGGGCGTCGGGGGCGCACAGCCGCAGGCGTCCCGCGGCGAGGTCCCCGAGGCCGTCGAGGGGGTCGAGCAGCCCCCGCTCCCCGAGCAGGTCCAGGGCCACCGCGTTGACCGTGAAGTCGCGTCCCTCCAGGTCGGCCTCGATCGAGGGTCCCCGAAAGGGGATGACGTCCACGGTTCCGCCCCGCTCCAGGGCCACCCGCCACGCGCCCTCGGCCTCGTCCAGCGGAAACGGGGCGCCCCCGACGGCCTCCGCCACACGGCGCGCCGCCGCCGCGCCGTCTCCGGGGACGGCGAGGTCCACGTCCGGCGCCGGGCGGCGCTCTCCCCTCGCCAGGTCGCGCAGCGTCCCCCCCACGAGCCACGCTTCCCGGACCCCGGCCGAGAGGAGGGCTCGCCGGATCGTCCCCAGCGATTCCAGGTCCCGGGCCTCCCGGATCATCTCCCGTGGCGTCAGGACGCCCGCTCCGCTTCCCAATCCCTGCTTCTCCTGTGAGGCCGCGTCTGGTATAGAGTCGGCCGTTCGCACCGCACGGCCGCTGCGGCCGTTACCGAGGAGCCCATGTCCAAGTCCATGCTCGTCAACGTGGTCAACGAGGAGGAGAGCCGCATCGCCATCGTGTCGGGCGGCCTGCTCGAGGAACTCTCCGTCGAGACCTCCAGCCACGAACAGATCGAAGGGAACATCTACCGGGGCCGGATCGTCAAGGTCATACCGAGTCTGGAGGCCGCCTTCCTCGACTACGGGCGCGACCGGAACGGCTTCCTCGCGGTGGACGACATCGACCCGAGCTACTTCCCCTCGGGCCGGCGGGAGACCTCCGCCCTCCGGGTCGGGCAGGAGCTGATGGTCCAGGTGCGCAAGGGAGAGCTCGGCCAGAAGGGCGCGGCCCTGACCACCTACATCAGCATCCCTGGGCGCTACTTCGTCATCACCCCCTACGTGCAGAAGAAGGGGGTCTCCAAGAAGATACAGGACGAGGAGACCCGGGCCCAGCTGCGCGAGGCCCTGGAGGGCGCCGGCCTCTCCGAGGGGGTCGGGTACATCGCGCGCACCGCGGCCGAGGGGCGCACGAAGCAGGAGCTCACCCGGGACGCCGCCTATCTGCTGCGCCTCTGGAAGCGCCTGCAGGCCGAGTACGAGACGGCAAAGGGGCCGTGCCTGCTCTACCAGGAGAGCGACATCGTCATCCGGACCATCCGCGACTACTTCACTCCCTCCATCCAGGAGGTCTGGGTGGACGACCGCGCCATCTTCGAGCAGGTGCGCTCGTTCTTCCAGGCGGTCATGCCCTGGTACCAGAAGCGGGTGAAGCTCTACGAGCAGAAGGCTCCGCTCTTCTCCAAGCACAACCTCGAGAACCAGATCGCGTCGATCTACGAGAAGACCGTGCCCCTGCCCTCGGGGGGGTCCATCGTGATCGAGCAGACCGAGGCGCTGGTCAGTATCGACGTGAACTCGGGCAAGACCACCAAGGGCAAGGACATCGAGGAGACGGCACTGATCGCGAACCGCGAGGCGGCGGAGGAGGCCGCCCGCCAGCTGCGGCTGCGCGACATGGGCGGGCTCGTGGTGGTGGACTTCATCGACATGCGCTCGGCTGGCCACCGCACCGAGGTGCGCAAGGTCCTCCAGAAGGCGCTCAAGGAGGACAAAGCCCGCACCGACGTGGGCTCCATCTCCAAGTTCGGGCTCCTGGAGCTCTCCCGGCAGCGGCTGAAGCCGCCCGGCAGCGCGGGCATCAACGTTGCGTGCCCCGTGTGCCGCGGGGCGGGCAAGGTCCGCAACACCGAGAGCTTCGCGCTCTCCGTCCTCCGGCTCATCCAGGGGCATCTCGCCCGGTCGCCGGGCGCGGACCGGGTCCTGCTGGGCGTTCCCCCGGACGTGGAGGCGATCCTCACCAACCGCAAGCGCCGCAAGATGATCGAGGTCGAGGACGACTTCCGCCTCCTCATCGACGTCTTCTCGGAGCCGGCGCTCCACGTGAACCAGTACTACGTGGAGTACCGCAAGGACGGGAACGTGCAGCGGGTGGACACCAACCTCCCCGAGTCGTTCCCGCGGGGGACGCTGCGGACCCCGAAGGGTCTGCCCGCCCCGATCGCGCGGGCGGTGCGGCCCAACGTGTACGCCCTCTTCGAGGAGGAAGGGGAGCCGCCCGAGGTGCCGGCGGAGCCGCCGGACGTCGCCGCGGCGGCGCCCCCGGCCGCGGCGGAGGGCAACGGAGAGCCCGCCCGGAAGAAGCGCCGCCGCCGGAAGCGCCGGAAGTCCGGCGAGGAGACCGCTGCCGAGGGTGCCGCCCCCCGGGCCGCCGAGACGGCGCCGGAAGAACCGACGCCTTCGGGAAATGCCGTGCCCGAAGTGCTCCCCGCCGCCGAGGCATCGGGGGAGACTCCGAAGGTCCTCTCCGCCTCCGCGAAGCGCCGCCTGCGGCGGAAGCGCAAGAAGGTGGGGGGGGACGGGGCACAGCCCGCGGCCGCCGCGCCGCAGGCCGGCGGGAAGGCTCCCCCCCCGGAGGCCCCGGTTTCGGAACCCGCTCCACCCCCCTCTGCGCCTCCATCGGCGGAGGACGCCCCCGCCGCCCGGCCCGCGAAGCGGCGACGCCGCCGCAAGCCCGCGCCGGCCTCGGGCGAGTCACCCGCGGAGACATCGGCCCCGCCCCCCGCGGCCGAGGCTCCCGGCCCCGAGAAGGCGGCCGAACCGCCGGCAGGGGAGGAGGCGGCCAAGCCCGCGAAGGCCCGGACCCGCCGCAGTCCCCGGCGCCCGCGCCGCCGTGCCGAACCCGAGGGGGAAGCGGCCCCCGGCAAGGCCGAACCCGCCGACTGAATCCGGGCGTCCCGGGGGGAGCCGGAGTCCCGCGGCTCTCCTTGACGGCCCGTTTCCCGCTCTGGTAGCGTCGCGCAGTTTTCGGGCCGCGAATGCGCGGCCCTGCGACTCTTTGCCCCGCGCTTCGGAGGACCCCCATGAAGAAGACGACGCTTCTCGCCCCTGGGCCCACGCCCGTGCCGCCGGAGACCCTTCTCGCGATGGCGCGGCCGATCATCCACCACCGCGAACCCGAGTTCAAACCCGTCTTCGAGGAGTGCCGGAAGGGGCTGCAGTACCTGCTGCAGACGGCCCGCGACGTGGTCATCCTGGCCGCCTCGGGGACCGGGGCGATGGAAGCCTCGATCACGAACTTCCTGCGGCGGGGCGACAAGGCCCTCTACGTCAACGGCGGCAAGTTCGGAGAGCGCTGGGGGAAGATCCTCAAGGCCTACGGTTGCCAGGCGGTGGAGATCCCCGTGGAGTGGGGCCGCGCCGTGGATCCCGCGACCGTGCGGAGCGCGCTGGACGCCGACCCGGAGATCCGGGCCGTGTACGTGCAGGCCAGCGAGACGAGCACCGGCGTCCGCCATCCCGTGGAGGCGCTCGCCGCCATCACGCGGGAGCGGCCGGATGTCCTGCTCGTCGTGGACGGAATCACCGCCGTGGGCGTGTTCGACCTCCCCATGGACTCCCTCGGCATCGACGTGCTGGTGACCGGGAGCCAGAAGGCGCTGATGCTCCCGCCGGGGCTCGCCTTCATCGCCTGGAGCGAGAAGGCCGAGCGGTTCCTGGGCACGGCCGACCTGCCGCGCTTCTACTTCGACGTGAAGGCCGAGCGGAAGAAGCAGTTGGACAACCAGACCGCCTGGACGCCCGCGGTGAGCCTCGTCGTCGGCCTCGCCGACGTGCTCCGGCAGATCCGCGAGGAGACCCGGGAGGGCGTGTTCGCCCGCACGGGCCGGCTGGCGAAGGCCGCGCGGGCCGCGGTGACGGCGCTGGGCCTCGAGCTCTACGCCCCCGACAGCCCGAGCGACGCCTGCACCGCCGTGAAGATGCCGGCCGGAGTGGACGGCCAGGCCGTGAAGAAGGCCCTGAGGGAGCGCTTCGGGATCACCGTGGCGGGCGGCCAGGACCAGGCCAAGGGCAAGATCATCCGCATCGCGCACCTGGGCTACGCCGACACCTTCGACGTCGTGACCGCCGTCTCAGCCCTGGAGATGGTGCTCGCGGGAATGGGCCAGAAGGTGACCCTCGGCGCGGGCGTGGGCGCCGCGCTGGAAGTCCTGGGAGGAAAGTCATGAAGAAGGTTCTGGTCAGCGACTCCCTCGCGAAGGAGGGCCTGGCGATCCTCCAGGCGGCGGAGGAAATCCAGGTCGACGTCAAGACGGGCCTCAAGCCCGACGAAATCAAGGCCATCATCGGCGAGTACGACGCGCTGGTGGTGCGCAGCGCCACCAAGGTGACGGCCGACCTGCTCGCCGCGGGGGACAACCTCAAGGTAATCGGTCGCGCGGGCATCGGCGTGGACAACGTGGACGTGCCCGTGGCCACGAAGCGGGGCGTCGTGGTCATGAACACCCCGGCCGGCAATATCGTGACCACGGCGGAGCACGCCGTGGCCCTCATGATGAGCCTGGTGCGGATGATCCCGCAGGCCACGGCGAGCATGAAGCAGGGCCAGTGGGAGAAGAAGAAGTTCCAGGGCCGCGAGATCTTCGGGAAGGTGCTCGGGGTGGTCGGCCTGGGGAACATCGGCAGCATCGTGGCGGACCGGGCCGTGGGCCTCAAGATGAAGGTGATCGCCTACGACCCCTTCATCGGGGCGGAGCACGCGGCCAAGATGGGCGTGGAACTTGTGACCCTCGACGACCTGTTCCGGCGCAGCGACGTGGTCACTATCCACGTGCCCCTCATGGAGGAGACGAAGAACCTCGTCAACCGGGAGGCGCTGGCCAAGATGAAGGCCGGGTCGTTCCTCGTGTGCGCCGCCCGGGGCGGCATCGTGGACGAGGAGGCTCTGCTCGAGGCCCTCGACGAAGGCCGCATCGCCGGGGCGGCGCTCGACGTGTTCTCCAAGGAGCCGCCCGGGCTCTCCCCCCTGGTCGCGCACGAGAAGGTCATCTGCACCCCGCACCTCGGCGCGAGCACGGCGGAGGCCCAGTTGGCCGTCTCGGTCCAGGTGGCCGAGCAGATCGTTGACTACTTCCGCACCGGCCTCATCCGGAACGCGGTGAACATCCCGAGCGTCCCGCCGGACGTGCTCGACCAGATGCGCCCATACCTGGACATGGCCCGCAGCCTGGGGCGGCTCCAGGCCCAGCTCGGGGTGGAAGGGGTCCAGGCGGTGGAGCTCGAGTACTCCGGCAAGGCCGCCGAGGGGCGCACCGGGCTGCTCACGGCGTCGGCCCTCTCGGGCCTGCTCTCGTCGAGCTTGGGTGCGGGCGTGAACCTCGTGAACGCGCCCATCGTGGCCCGGGAGCGCGGGCTGAAGGTCTCGGAGACCACCGCGCGCAACGGCGAGGACTACACCGCGTTGATCCGCCTCAAGGTGCACGCCGGGGACCGGTCGAGCACGCTGGCCGGCGCCATCTTCGGCCGGCGCGACCCCCGGATCGTCGAGTTGGACGGGATCGCCATTGAAGCCATCCCGACCGGGCACCTTCTGGTCTTCTGGAACTGGGACCGGCCGGGCCTGGTGGGGAACATCGGTACGACCCTGGGGCGCCACGAGATCAACATCGCCCAGCTCCAGTTCGGGCGGGAGAGCGAAGGCGGCAGGGCGGTGACGGTGGTCAACGTCGACACGCCGGTCAGCGACGAGGTCCTCCAGGAGCTCCGCCAGCTCCCCAACGTGGTCAGCGTCATCCGGGCGTTCCTGTGAGGGGACGGACCCCGTGAGCGCCGGCGGCCCCCTGCGGGAGCCGCCGGGGGGCACGGGGCGGCACCGAGAGCTGCCGGCCGGTTTCTCCGACCTCCTGCCGGAAGCGGCGGCCCCGTTCTTCGCGCTGCGGCGCACGCTGCTCGACACCCTCGACCGCTGGGGGTACCGCCCGGTGGTCCCGCCAGGCATCGAGTACATGGAGGTGCTCGCCCGGCCGCTGGACGACCCCGCGGCCGAGGCCGCCCTGTGCCGGATCGTCGACCGGGCCACGGGCCACACCCTGGCGCTGCGCTCCGACTTCACGCCCCAGGTGGCCCGGATCGTCGGCGCGCGCTTCCGGGAGGCCAGCCTCCCGCTTCGCCTGTGCTACGAGGGCGCCGTGGTGCGCGACGCCCCCGCGCAGCGCGGGCGGTCGCGGGAGCTTCACCAGGTGGGGGCCGAGCTGCTCGGAGTCCT
>CAZGRT010000030.1:0-6466 GCA_964528225.1 uncultured Thermodesulfobacteriota bacterium
CATCTCGCCTGCGGCGTACCCCTCGGCGTGTATGTAGCTGATCTCCTTGAGCTTCAGCGCACCCTCGAGGGCGATCGGGTACTGGAGGCCGCGGCCCAGGTACAGTGCGCTGCGGGCGTTCATGACCGTGCGGCCGATGGCCTCGGTGCACGCGTCGAGGGTCAGGGTGCTCTCCACGGCGCCCGGTACGGCGCGCAGTTGCTCCATCTTCTCAGCGAGGGCGTCCGGGGACAGTGTCCCCCGGTGCGATCCGAGGTGGAGGCCGAGGAGGTAGAGCGTGACGAGCTGGGTGGTGAAGGCCTTGGTGGAGGCGACGCCGATCTCGGGGCCGGCGTGGGTGTAGAGCACGGCGTCGGAGGCCCGGGCGATGGAGGAGCCCACGACGTTGCAGATGGAGAGCACCGGCGAGCCCTTTTCCCTCCCCTCCTGGAGCGCCGCCAGGGTGTCGGCGGTCTCACCCGACTGACTGATCAGGAGCAGGCCGGTCTCGGGCGAGAGGATGGGGTCCTGGTAGCGGAACTCGCTCGCCAGGCAGACTTCGGTGGGAAGTCGGGCCAGGGACTCGATCCAGTACTTGCCCACGAGGCCCGCGTGATAGCTGGTTCCGCACGCGACGATGGCGAGCTTGCGGATGCTGCGGGCGATTCCCTCCGCCGCCTCCCCGCCATCCAGGTGCACGGCGCCTTCCACGGGCGAGAGCCGGCCCGAGAGGGTGTCGGCGATGGCCCGGGGCTGCTCAAAGATCTCCTTCTGCATGAAGTGCTTGTAGCCGCCCTTTTCGGCCATGGCCGGCGACCACTGGATGAGCTGGACGGGCCGCTCCACGGGCCCGGTGCGCAGGTTCGAGATGCGCGCGCCCCCGGCCTCGCAGACGACGAGGTCCTCGTCCTCCAGGAAGACGAAGCGCCGGGTGTAGGCGAGCAGGGCCGGGATGTCGCTCGCCACGTAGTTGGCGCCGTCGCCGAGCCCGAGGACGAGAGGGCTGGCCTTCCGAGCGGCGATGAGGCGGCCGGGTTCCCGCGCCGACACGACGGCCACGGCGTAGGACCCGTGGAGCCGCTCCAGGGACCGCCGGACGGCGCCCTCCAGGTCCTCCCCCTCCGCCAGGTACCGGGTCACGAGGTGGGGGATCACCTCCGTGTCGGTCTCGGAGAGGAACTCGTGGCCGGCCGCCTGGAGCTCGGCCCGCAGGGCGAGGTAGTTCTCGACGATGCCGTTGTGGACCACGACCACGTCGCCCACGCAGTGCGGGTGGGCGTTTGCCTCGCTCGGCCGGCCGTGGGTGGCCCAGCGGGTGTGGCCGACGCCCAGGGTGCCCGTCAGGTCCACCCCCCGCAGTTTCTCGTCGAGGCCGGAGAGCTTCCCCACGCTGCGCACCACCCGGAGGCGGCCCCCTTCCACCACGGCCACCCCCGCCGAGTCGTACCCGCGGTACTCGAGGCGCCGGAGGCCCTCGAGCAGGATCGGCGCGCAGCGCTCCGGTCCGACGTACCCGACGATTCCGCACATGACCGTTACTCCTTCCCTTTCCGGGTCCGCCAGCGTTCGATGCTCCGCTGCTCGGCCCGGGTCACGCCCAAGGCGTCGTCCGGCACATCCCGGGTGATGGTGGAGCCGGCCCCGATGACCGCGCCGGCCCCCACCCGGACCGGCGCCACCAGGCTCGTGTTGGAGCCGATGAAGGCGCGGTCGCCGATGGTGGTGTGGTGCTTGTGGACGCCGTCGTAGTTGCAGGTGATGGTGCCGGCCCCGATGTTGGCTTTCTCGCCGACCGTCGTATCCCCCAGGTAGGTCAGGTGGCTGGCCTTGCTCCCTCGGCCGAGCACAGATTTCTTCATCTCCACGAAGTTGCCCACCTTGGCGGAGGCCTCGAGCACGGCTCCCGGTCGAAGGTGGGCGAAGGGCCCCACCTCGGCGTGGGGGCCGACCCGGGCCTGGGTCATCACGCAGTAGGGCTTCACGTGGGCCTCCGGCCCGATCTCGCAATCGGTCGCCACGACTCCCTGGTCGATCCGGGCGCCCCTGGCAACGCGGGTCCTGCCCATCAGGCGGCAGGCCGGGCCGAGGGTGACGTCCGGCTCGAGGACCACGTCCGTCTCGATCCACGTGGACGCGGGATCCTCCAGGGTCACCCCCGCCTCCATCCACGCCCGGTTGACCCGCGCCCGGAGGATCGAGCACGCCTCGGCGAGTTGGGTGCGGGAGTTGATGCCCATGACCTCTTCGGGGTCCTCGAGCCGAAGAGACCCGGCCCCTCCTTCGGCCGCGGCGGCGGCAACGACGTCGGTGAGGTAGTGCTCGCCCTGACGGTTCGCAGTACCCACCCGGGAGAGGGCCTCCCAGAGCCACGGCACGTCCACCGCGTAGGTGCCGGTGTTCACCTCCCGGACGGCACGCTCGGCCGCGGAGGCGTCGGCTTCCTCCACGATGCGCAGGAGGCTACCGTCGGGCCCCCGCACCAGACGCCCGTAGCCCTTCGGGTCCGCCGGCTCCATGGAAAGAACGGTGACGCGGTGGCCGCTTCGGCGATGCTCGTCCAGGAGGCGACGAAGCGTCTCCGCGCGGATCAGGGGCACGTCGCCGCAGAGCAGCAGGGCGGTGCCCCGGAAGTCCCCTAGCTCCGGTCGCGAGCACTGGACGGCGTGGCCAGTGCCCCTCTGCTCCTCCTGGAGCGCGAACGCCACCCCCGGGGCGTCGAGCGCCCGGCGAACCTCGTCGGCCTGGTGGCCCACGACGACCGCGATCCGGTCGACTCCCGCGCCGCGGCACGCCTCGAGGGGGTAGCGCAGGAGGGGGCGGCCGAGGAGCGGGTGGAGCACCTTGGCGGTGCCCGAGTTCATGCGCGTGCCCTTCCCGGCGGCGAGCACGACGGCAACGGGTTCGTTCATCGGTTCGTTTCCCTCGATCGGCAGCAGGGGGGGGCAGGACCGGAAAGGGCCGCCAGCATAGCCCCTGTAAGTCGGTCCGTCACGGGGGGGAGAGGATCAGGCTCGGCCCGTTCGCGCGGATCTCCACGTGGAAGAGGCCGAGGAAGTTCATCCCGAGGAGCCCGTCGGCTCCGGCCACGGCGTCGTGGATCACGACCTGGAGGGGGCCGGCGCGGTGCCCGCCCACCTCGATCTCGCGTACCTGCGCCACTCCGGCCTCCACGGTTCCGCCGGCCGTGCGGACGAGGACCGGAGGGTCTCGGCTGACCGCGAGCCCGAGGCGCTCCGCGACGCGGGGCGAGAGCACGGTGGAGGTGGCGCCGGTGTCGAGCACGAGCGACACGGGTCCGGCCCCGTCGATGCGCGCCTCGACCGTGTACCCGCTCTCCCCCTGGCGCAGGGGCACCTCGCGCACCGGCGCGGGGGCCGGCAGGCGGTCGTCCATGGTGCCGACCTTGGGTCGGTGCTCCGGCGGGACCGTGTGAAGGCTGTCGGTGAAGTGGACCGTGCCGTTGGCGTCGGTCCAGCGGTAGATCTGGGCGGTGGCCGGGGCGGCGGCTGCCGCGACGGCGAGGATCAGCGCCAGTGGCAGGAGCCGCAGATCTGCGACGGCTCGACGCGCAGCCGCCGGGGCAGGGAGTTCTCTCGGCCGTGGGGATCGTGACACGTGGGGCATGTTACCTCGCCTCCCCGCCCCACCGGGAGGGATTCGTCCGGGTGGATCTTCTCCGACGGGACCCGGAGATGATCGGCACTTGCGGGGTGCGGCTTGACCTCGTGGCACTGGAGACAGACCATCTTCGGGATGGTCATCAGCCCCACGTCGGCTCCGGGGATCGGCGGGGACTCGTGGCAGCGCACGCACATCTTCGGGTCGTCCACGTGGGGGGTCACCCGGGAGAACTCGTCTCTTCGGTGGCAGATCCAGCACAGGTCGTTGCGCAGGTTGACGCGGTCGTAGAACCGCTCCCCCATGTGCTGGTTGCCGGACTTGCAGTGGTTGTCGTGGCAGGTGAGGCACGTGATGCGCCCGTCCGCGTCCAAGGGGATCTTCTTCGGGGACGCCTGGATGTCCGCCATCATGAAGGGCGGGGGGGGCAGCCCCGTGGGGTGGTGCCCCCGGTCCGTGACGTGGCACGAGACGCACAGCACGTTGATGTCGCCCTTGTAGCGGAGGCGGTAGTCGGGGGCGCGGATCTCGGAGCTGATCGAGGAGGTGTGGCAGCCCTTGCACGCCGAGTACTCGTTGCGGTGGGGATTGCGCTCCATGCCGCGCTCGAAGTGCTGGGCGAACTCCGTGCGCACGTAGTGGGTCGTGGTGGTGGTGCCGTGGGGGTTGTGGCAGGTCACGCAGGTCCAGGAGCCGTCGGCCCCGAGGGGGAGGCCCTTGGGCAGGTCCAGGGTCGGGTCGATGTTGCGGGGATGGTCCTTGGCGATGGCGTCGTGGCAGAAGTCGCAAAGCTTGACGATGTCCATGCGCGCCTTCGCCGTGCCCGCGCCCTCGGGGATGGATGCATGGCAGAAGGCGCACCGGGCGGTCCCCTGGCGCGCCTTGTGGGGGTCGGCGCGGGCCATCTGCTCGCCGTGGCACCGGGCGCAGAAGGCAGCGCGGTCGGCGCCGGCGGGGATGCCGGAGAAGTTTAGGTAGCTTCGTTCCCGCGCCCCGCCGTGGAGTTGGTGGCAGGAGCGGCAGATGAGTCGCCCGTCGGGCCCCAGGCCGAACTCCTCCGGGACGGGGGTGGAAGGGATCATACCGACGGGGTGGATGTTGACCGTCTTCGCGTCGTGGCACTCGTCGCAGTCGGCCAGGGCCTGGCCGTCGTGGCAGTCGGTGCACCCGAGGTCCTTGTGGGGCCCCTCCCGCGGGGCGGGCTCGCCGGCGTGCGCACAGACGGCGACGGCGAGGAGGAGGGCGAAGGCCGCGGACGGGATCCTCAACGCGCGGTCTCCACCCGGGCCAGGAGCTCCACCACCTCCCGCGTCAGGCGCTCGTCCCCGATGTCGGGAAACCGGAGCAGGTTGTCGCGCAGCAGCTTCGCGGCCTCTTCCCGTTCGCCGCGGTCGGCCAGGATCCGGGCCCGGTCCACCCGCACCCCGTAGGTGAGGGGGTCGTTCGGGCTGAGGCCGAGAATCTCGCCCTGCACGCGCAGCGCCTCGTCGTCTTGGCCGAGTTCGTGGAATATGCGGGCTTCGAGGCGGCGGCCCGGCAGGTACCGGGGGGCGAACGCCTTGAGCTTATCGATCTTCTCCTGGGCCAGTTCCATCTCGCCGGCGCGGGCGAGCACCACGGCCTCGTTGTAGATGGCCAGGCGGGTGAACACGCTGCGCAGGTTGAACCGGGCCTCCGCGTAGTCCGGCTTCCTGGCCAGGGCGATGCGGAACTGGTCCACGGCCTTGTCGTACTGGTCGAGGTAGTAAAGGGCGATCCCGAGGGCGTTGTGCACGTCCTCCGGGTTGGAGAACTCCGGGTAGGCTTCCAGGAACTGCTCCAAGCGCTCCAGCGCCTTGGCGTACTCGCCTCCCTTCAGGTAGAGGAGTCCCTGGAAGTAGAGCACCTGCCAGAGAGCTCTCTCCTTGGCGGGCGGCGGCGTCGCGCGGATCAGCAGGGCCACCCGCTCGTAGCCGTCCACGGCCTCTTCGTAGTGCTTGGTCTCCAGTTCGAAGAGTTCGTGAAGGATGCGGGACAGGGCGAAGGCCGGGTAGGGGTAGGTGGGGTCGGCCTCTTCCGACTGCCGGAACAGTTCGCGAGCCTGGTCGAGGTTGCCGGCTCGGTAGGCGCGCAGCCCCTCCTTGTAAGCGGCACGGGCCTCCTCCGAGTAGGCCCGGGCTCCCTGGGGAAGGGCGATAGCTGCCGCCAACGCCAGCGCCCGGAGGGCTCTCGCCGCCATCTTCCGCTTTCGACCGGCGGGACTCATCTTCGTCTTATGGGCACCGGAGAAACTCGGGGCGCAACAGTGCGGAACCAGACGTTACCATACATTTGCCGTGGGGCAATCGAATCCCTCGAAGGAGTGAGATGTGGCGGCCTCCCCTCCCCCGCCCATGGCGCTTTCGGGGCCTCCCGGACCATCGCGGCTTGCGCTGCGCGGAACGAGGTGTCATCCTCGCTCCGCGTGGGACCGCGGCCCCAGCGCCGGCCGCGCCCGCGTGTCATCGTGAACCCCTGGAAAGGAGAGAACGAAATGAAGAAGTATCAATGCACGATCTGCGGCTACATCTACGACCCGGCCAAGGGAGACCCGGACAACGGTGTTCCCGCCGGGACCCCCTTCGAGAAGCTTCCGAGCGACTGGACCTGCCCGGACTGCGGGGCGGAGAAGTCGATGTTCGAGCCGATGTGAGCCATGCCCCCGGTGGAACTCGCTCCCGGAATCCGTTGGGTGGGGGTCCTCGATCCCCAGTTGCGTGTGTTCGACGTGATCATGCGGGCCGAACACGGCACCAGCTACAACTCCTTCGTGGTCGAGGGGGCGGAGCGGGTCGCGCTGATCGACACCAGCAAGGGGAAGTTCGCCGACCACTATCTGGATACGGTGCGG
>CAZGRT010000031.1:0-10357 GCA_964528225.1 uncultured Thermodesulfobacteriota bacterium
GCCCATGAGCACGGTGAACACGTCTTCGGCGGCCACGGCGTCTTCGAGCTTCACCTGGAGGAGGGTGCGCTTCTCCGGGTCCATGGTGGTCTCCCAGAGCTGCTGGGGGTTCATCTCGCCCAGCCCCTTGTAGCGCTGCACGGTGAGGGACTTGCGGCCCTGGTCGAGGAGCACCTGGAGGAGCTCCTCCTTGGTCTGGGCCTCCTGCAGGGGCGACTCGGCGCCGTTCTTCTTGAGGACGAGGAAGGGCGGCTCCCGCAGGTCGCCGAGGCTTTCGTTGACCTGGTAGAGGCTGCGGTAGTCGGCGGAGTCGACGAGCTCGTAGGTGATGGGGCTCGTGGTGGGCCGGCCCTCCACCAGGCGGGAGGCGCGGAAGCGCTGGAGGCTGTGCTCCTCGTCGGTGCCCTCGTGCTCCACCCGGTAGCCCCTGGCCTCGAGGACCTCGCGCACGGGCCGAAAGGTCTCGGCGTTCTCGAAGATGCGCCGGCCGTTCACGGCGTTGTTCACGAGCAGCCGGAGCACGCCCCGGTCGTAGCCGCGCCGCTCGAGGCGGTCCATGTGGTACTTGAAGTCGAAGATCCGCATCATGAGCTCGCGAAGCGTGTCGCCCGAGTACACGGTGTCGGTCTTCTGGATGCGCACGGCGTGGTCGGCCACGGCCTCCTCCACGAGGAACTGGTGGAGGTCCTTGTCGTTCTGGAGGTAGCTCTCCTGGCGGTTCTTGACGACCCGGTACAGGGGCGGCTGGGCCAGGTAGAGGTAGCCGCGCTCGATGACGTCGGGCATCACGCGGTAGAAGAAGGTGAGGATGAGGGTGCGGATGTGGCTGCCGTCGACGTCGGCGTCGGTCATGATGATGATGTTGCGGTAGCGCAGCTTCTCCACGTCGAACTCGTCGTGGATGCCGGCGCCGAGGGCGGTGACCAGGGTGATGATCTCCTTGTTGCCGAGGATCTTCTCCGGCCGGGCCTTCTCCACGTTGAGGATCTTGCCCTTGAGCGGGAGGATCGCCTGGTTGCGGCGGTCGCGCCCCTGCTTGGCCGACCCGCCTGCGCTGTCGCCCTCGACGAGGTAGAGCTCGCTGTTGGCCGGGTCGCGCTCCTGGCAGTCGGCGAGCTTGCCCGGCAGGCTCGCGCTGTCGAGTGCGGTCTTCCGGCGGGCGAGCTCCTTGGCCCGGCGGGCGGCGTCGCGCGCCCGGGCCTCCTGGACGCACTTGGAGATGACCTGGCGGGCCACGCCGGGGTCCTGTTCGAGGAAGGCGGTGAGCTTGTCGTTGACGATGTTGTCGACGAGCCCGCGCACCTCGGAGTTGCCGAGCTTGGTCTTGGTCTGGCCCTCGAACTGGGGGCTGGGGATCTTGACCGAGATGACCGCGGTGAGGCCGGCCCGGGTGTCGTCGCCGCTCAGGCCCTCCTTGAGGTCCTTGAGGAGGTTCGCGGACTTGGCGTAGCTGTTGAGGCAGCGGGTGAGGGCGGTGCGGAACCCGGTGACGTGGGTGCCGCCCTCGCGGGTGTTGATGTTGTTCGCGAAGCTGAAGACCTTCTCGTTGTACCCGCCGTTGTACTGGACCGCCACCTCCACCTGGATGCCGTTGTTCTCCCCGGAGAAGTAGATGGGCGCGTGCAGGGGCTCGGTGTTGCGGTTGAGGTGCTCGACGAAGGAGCGGATGCCGCCCTCGTAGCAGAACTCCTGGCGCTTCTCGGTGCGCTCGTCCTCGAGGACGATCTTCACGCCGCTGTTGAGGAACGAGAGCTCCCTCAGGCGGGTGGCGAGGACGTCGTAGGAGAACTCGGTCTCCGTGAAGATCTCCGGGTCGGGCTTGAAGCGCACCTTGGTGCCCCGGCGCGTGGTGGTGCCCGCCTCCACGAGCGGCCCCAGGGGCAGGCCGCGCTCGTAGGCCTGGGTGTACACCTTGCCGGCCCGCAGGATCTCCAGGTCCAGGTGCTCCGAGAGCGCGTTGACGACGGAGACGCCGACGCCGTGCAGGCCGCCGGAGACCTTGTAGGTCTTGTTGTCGAACTTGCCGCCGGCGTGGAGGATGGTGAGCACGACCTCGGCCGCGGACTTGCCGGTCTCCTTGTGGGTGTCGACCGGGATGCCGCGTCCGTTGTCGACGACGGTGACGCTGTTGTCCACGTGGACCGTGACGAGGATCTCGTCGCAGAACCCGGCCAGGGCCTCGTCGATGGAGTTGTCCACCACCTCGTAGACCAGGTGGTGCAGCCCCGGGGAGCCGGTGGACCCGATGTACATCGCCGGCCGCTTGCGGACCGCCTGGAGCCCCTCGAGGACCTTGATGGTATCCGCGGTGTAGGCCTCGTCCCCCGCCAGCGCCAGGAGCGCGGGGTCGACGGGGACGGGTTGCTGTTCGTTCTCAGTGCTCATGGAGGATCTGTCCCTTCTGGATGCGAAAATCCGATCGTTCTTCCCCCCGGGGCAGGGGCACGGCGTCGGGGTCGGTCACCGCCACCAGCACCTGGCCGGACCACCGGGCGAGGAAGTCGCCCAGGTAGCCGAGCCTCCGGCTGTCGAGCTCTGAGCCGGGGTCGTCGAGGAGGAAGACGGGCTCCTCCCCGAGTTGGTCGCGGCCCCACAGGAGGAGGCCGAGCTTCAGGCTCAGCGCCAGGGTCCTCAGCTGGCCCTGGGATGCGTGGCTCTCCACGGGCCGGCCGCCGATGCGCACCCGGAGCGCGTCGCGGTGGGGCCCCACCGTGGTGAAGCCGAGCCGCCGGTCGGTGTCGCGGGCCCCCGCCAGGGCCTCGCGGAAGGCTTCCCGGTCCGCCGCGTCCCCGGGCCCGGACGGATCGTAGGAGAGGCGGATCTCGTCGTTGCCCCCGGAGATGTCGCGGTGGATGGCGGCCACGGCCGGCGCCACCCCCGCCAGGGTCTCCTCCCGCGCCGCCCGCACCCGCACCGCGGCGCCGCACAGCGTCTCGTCCCACACGTCGAGGCTGGAGGGGTCGCCCCGGAGCGCGAAGTTCCTCTGACGCAACGCCCTAGTATACTCCCGAAGCGCCCCCAGATGGGAGGCGTCGCGAACGAAGGACGCCCGGTCCAGGTAGCGGCGGCGTTGGTCCTGGCTCCCCTTGGCGAGGTCGAGGTCCGCCGGGCTGAAGAGGACGGTCTGGAAGTAGGAGAGGTACTGGCCCGTGCTCTCGCTGAGCTTCTCGTCCACCCAGGCGGTTCGCCCCTGGAGGTCGAGGGCGACCCGGAGGTCCACCGCTCCCTCCCGCCCGACCACGGACCCCTTGAGGAGGGCCCGATCGCCGCCTACCGCGATCAGGTCCCGGGGCCGGCGGGTGCGGAAGCTCTGCAGGTTCGAGAGCAGGTAGACGGCCTCGATCAGGTTCGTCTTTCCCTGGGCGTTCTCTCCGTGGAAGACCGAGAAGCGCGGGGCGGTCTCGATCTGGGCCTCCTGCAGGTTGCGGAACCCCCGGACTCCGATCCGCAGGAGCCTCATCGCCCCGTCAGTCGATCCTCATCGGCATGACGACCCACAGGGAACGCGAGTCGCCGGACGTCCGGATGAGGCATGGCGACAGGGGGTCGTTGAGGGACAGGAGGATCTCCGTGTCGTCCACGGCCCGCAGCACCTCGATGACGTAGGAGGCATTGAAGGCCACCCGGAACCCCGGGCCGTCGTACTCGGCCTCCATCTCCTCCCGGGCGTCGCCGAAGCGCGGGTCGGCGGAGGTGAGGACCACCGCCCCCTCCTTGGCCTCCAGGATCACGCTGCGGCTCTCCTGGTCGCTCAGCAGGGAGACCCGCCGGAGGCCGTCGAGGAACTCCTGGCGCGCGATGCGGAGCCCCTCCGGGGCCCCGGCCGGGATTACCTGTTCGTAGTTCGGGAACGCCCCGTCGATGAGGAGGACCGAGAGCAGTGCTCCCTCGAGGCGCGCGAAGAGCCGCCCCTCGGCCGTGGCTACCTCGAAGTCGTCAGCCCCGTCGTCCAGGAGCGACTTCAGCTCGGAGAGTGCCTTCTTCGGGACGATCACGCCCTTCGAGAAGGCCTGCACCGCGGTCTCCAGGGGGCGGTCCACCAGGCCGAGCCGGTGGCCGTCGGTGGCGACCATGCGCAGGCAGGTGGTCCCGCCCGACTCCTTGTGCGTCGTCACGTGGACCCCGCACAGGGTGAGGCGCGACTCGTCGCTCGACGCGGCGAAGAGGGTGCGGTCGAGCATCTCCCGGAATACCCGGGTCTCCATCTTGCCGAAGGAACGAGGGGGTTCGGGCAGGGTCGGGAACTCCTCGGGAGACCCCCCGGGGATGTGGAACACGCTCTTCTCCGCGGAGACCGTGACCCGGAGGTTCTCGCGCACCTCGAGGTCCACGGCGGTCTTGGGCATCTCCCGGAGGATCTCGTGGAGTTTGCGCCCCGGGACGGTGATGCTGCCGGGCTGGATCACTTCACAAGCCACGTCCTGGCCCAGGCTCACGCGGAGGTCGGTGGCCGAGATCCGCAGGGTGCCCTGGTTGGCCTCCAGGAGGACGCTCTCGAGAACGGGTCGGGTGCTCTTGCGCTCGAGCACCGACTGGGCCCGGGACAGAACCTCCGAGAAGGCGTCTTGGGGGATCCGGATCTTCATGAGTCCACACCTCCTACGGTTTACGATTTTCTAAGAAAGAGAATTCAAGATCGTAGTAGAGCCTGTGGAAGCTGGGGATAAGTGGGCTCGACCGACGATCGGCGGTCCGGGAGGCCTGTGGGTGAATCTGTGGACAACCGAGGAGTTTTCCACAGACCCGGAGGGGGCGGAATCTGTCCACAGGAAGACCACAGGACCGTCCACAGGATGTCGACAACTCATGGGCCGAGGGAAGCTCGGATGGCATCGACGTGGCTGCGCAGTTCGGCGTCGGAGGAGAGGGAGTCGGCGATCTTGGAGCACGCGTACATGACGGTGCTGTGGTCGCGGCCGCCGATCTTCGAGCCGATCTCCGGGAAGGAACAGGCCGTAAGGTCGCGGGCCAGGTACATGGCGATCTGGCGCGGCAGGGCGATGGCCCTGGTGCGGCGCTTCCCGCGCAGGTCGGCCACGGAGACCTGGAAGTGGGAGCACACGGCCTTCACGACCCGGTCCACGGTGATCTCCCGGGCCGTGTCGCGGATGAGGTCCTTGAGGACGCCCCGGGCCAGCT
The DNA here is from genome assembly GCA_964528225.1 of uncultured Thermodesulfobacteriota bacterium. Classification (GTDB taxonomy): domain Bacteria; phylum Desulfobacterota; class Deferrisomatia; order Deferrisomatales; family JACRMM01; genus CAZGRT01. The sequence continues at coordinate 5,140 of CAZGRT010000031.1, forward strand.
CGATGGTGATCGGGGCGTGGGTGAGGCTGGCGAACGCGCCGATGCGCACCAAGGCCCCCTCGAGCTCTCGGATGTTCGAGGTGAAGTGCTTGGCGAGGAAGTGGGCTACGTCGTCGGGCAGGGGAACGGACTCCACCTGGGCCTTCTTCCGGAGGATGGCGACCTTGGTCTCCATGTCCGGGGCCTGGATGTCCGCGATGAGCCCCCACTCGAAGCGGGACCGGAGGCGGTCTTCGAGGCCCGGGATGTCCTTGGGGAACTTGTCGCTCGTGACGACGATGTTCCGGTGGCTCTCGTAGAGCGCGTTGAAGGTGTGGAAGAACTCCTCCTGGGTCCTCTCCTTGCCGGAGATGAACTGGATGTCGTCCATCAGGAGGACGTCCATCCGGCGGTACTTCTCCCGGAACTCCGGCATCTTCTTGTTCGCCAGCGCCTGGATGAGCTCGTTCATGAAGCTCTCGCTGTGCACGTAGCACACGCGGATGTCCGGGTAGTTGGCGAGCTTGAAGTTCCCGATGGCGTTGAGGAGGTGGGTCTTCCCGAGGCCCACGCCGCCGTAGATGAACAGGGGGTTGTACGTGCGCGGCGACTTCTCCGCCACGGCGTGGCTGGCGGCGTGGGCGAACTGGTTGGAGGACCCGACCACGAAGGCGTCGAAGGTGTACTTGGGGTTGAGGCCGATCCGCTTGGCGCGGGCCTGCCAGTCGGGGGTGGCCGGGGCCCGGGTCTTCGGCGAGGAAGCCGAGCGCAGGTAGGCCTTCTCCTCGGGCTGGACGACGAAGTCGATCTCGATCTCGCGGCCGGCCTTGCGCACCAGGGCAGCCCGGATCAGGGAGACGTAGTCGTGCTCCTGGAGCCAGTCGATGAAGAACTTGTTGGGGACCTCGACCGTGGCGCGCCCGTCGGAGAGCTGGACCGGGTGGAGGGGGGCTACCCAGGTGGCGAAGGCGTGGGCGGGAAGCGCAGCTTCGAGGTCGGAGAGGACGTCCTTCCAGAGGTTGTCCATAGCCGGAACCCGACGGTCAGAGAAACGTTACCCACAAGCTTGTCCACACCTGTGGAAAAGCTCGATCGCGACGTCCGTTTCGCTACTACCTTCGCTTTTGGAGAACTCTGGGAGGGGTCGGCGCGGGCCCGGAGGTCGACGCCGGGGACGGAGACTAGCAGAGGGGATTCCGGGGAGGCAAGGGGTTTGTTCCCGCTTGCGGGCGCGGCCCCGGGGCCCCCTGGCTGGCGGCCGTGCAACCCCATTGACCGCCCGCTCGGCGCCGTTCTATCGTCGGCCAGCCGCCGTTTCAGCGGGATCGGACGCGAAGAGGAGCCGAGGCCATGGGGAAGGACGCGAAGAAGACGCAGCGCGCCGCGCTCAAGCGCAAGGAGCGCGAGAAGAGGGTGAGCCAGGAGAAGGCGCGCCGGCGTGCCGCGGCCCAGGGGGAGGGAAGCCGGGCGGGCCTGGCGCGGAGCCAGGACCTGCCCATCGAGGAGTGCGTGGTCAGCAAGGGATGGCGGGACCGGGGGCTGGCCCACATCCTGCTGGCGCGGCGGACTCCCCAGGGCCGGCTGGTGGTCGGGGGGTATTACGTGGACACCGGGTGCCTCGGGCTGAAGGATACGGCGCTGCTCCCGGACGTGAGCCCGGAGGACTACCAGCAGCAGGTGAAGACCCAGATCTTCAACGACGCGGTGGAGTTCGAGCCCTGCGACCCGGCCGAGGCCCTCGGCGTGATCGAGGGCGCGATCGCCTACGCGGACTCCCTGGGGTTCCGCCCCAACAAGCGGTGGGGAGAGACCCGCCGCCTCTTCCAGGGCATCGAGGCACGGCCGCCCAAGAAGTTCGCGTGCGGGCACGGCGGCAAGCCGCGGCTGCTCGTGCGCAGGGGCGAGAAGCCGACCGGGGCCCTCGCGCGCTTGGAACGGGCCGTGGGGGCGGGCAACTACCTCGTGGAGGAGCGGGAGTAGGCACCGCTCCCGGTCCGGCCCCCTCCCTCGGCAGAATCCCCTCCCGGCGCGTCGAACGCGCCACCTCGCCCCCGGACCGCAGCGGCCCGGGGGCGCTCCGAACGACCGTTCCGAGCCGATCCGCGAGAGGAGAGCCCTCGGCCCCGTGCGCCCGGGGTGCGGTCGGTTACGCCCTCGAAACCCGAGTGCGAAGATGGGAATACCGGGACGGGGCTCGGCCGCGGGGTGGTGCGACGGCGCGGGAATAAGCCGGGGCACGCGATGGAACGCACGTTGCGTTAGGCCCCTCCCTGCGGTTCCGCGGCGGACCCGCCCCGGGCCCGAAGCGGCCGGGTGACGAAGGCGAAAACCGATGGGTGGGAGGTGCTTCGTGGCAAAGCGCGTGCGAGGGGTGGCGGCGGCTCTAGCGGTGGGTCTGGCGGTGGGGCTGCTCGGAGCGCCGGCGGAGGCGATCTGCGTGAAGGACGGGGATCCGGCGAAGGCGTTCACGCTCCCAGACGTGGACGGACGCCAGGTTTCCCTGGAGCAGCACGAGGGCAAGGTCGTGCTCGTGGTGTTCTGGGCGTCGTGGTGCTCCCGGTGCCGGGAGGAGCTGGCGTACCTCCAGGACCTCTCCTCGCGCTTCAGCGACGAGGTGGTGGTTCTGGCGATCAACCAGGAGACCGAGCACGCCGAGCCGGGGGCCGTGGCGGTGCTGAAGCAGGAGATCGGGGAGATGGGGGTGGAGTTCCCCGTGCTCCTCGACAGCGAGTTGGAGGTGTGGGGCTCCTACTGCGTCAACGCGCTTCCCACGAGCATCGTGATCGGCCGGGACGGACGGGTGGCCTTCGCGGAGCCGAACTACTACTGGGCGAGCCAGGACCACCTGGTGGCGGCGCTCACCGAACAGGGTGTGCTGCTCAAGTAGCCGATCCCCCCGACCTCTTCGTGCAGGAGTCGCCCATGCGCCGCCCACGGGTATCGTTGCTCCTCGGCGTCACGGCCCTGTGGGCGTCGCTGGGCGTCCTGCTGCCCGCGTGCTCGTCCCCCTCCGCACCGGCGGCCCCGGCCGCGCCGGAGTTCCGGCTCCAGACGGTGGAGGGGCGGGAGGCTCGCCTCTCCGACTACCGGGGCAAGGTGGTGCTGCTGCACTTCTGGGCCACGTGGTGCCGGCCCTGCGTGGATGCGATCCCCCACGAGAACGAACTGGCCGAGCGGTACGGCGAGAAGGGGTTCGTGGTACTGGGGATGAACCTCGACCGGTCCGAGGAGGAGGTCGAGAGGTTCCTGGAGGACAACGAGGTCCGGTACCCCGTGCTGCGCGTGGACCGGCTCACCCGGGAGGCTTACGAGGTGGCTTCGCTGCCCACCACCGTTCTCCTCGACCGGGAGGGGCGGGTGCGGCGCCGGGAGGTGGGCGCCCGGAGCGGGGACCGGGACGGCCTCACCGCACGCATCGAGCGGCTCCTCGAGGGCGGATGATCGACGGCATGGATTCCCCGTGACAAGCCGGTGTTTTGGGGTAGCATAGAGGGCCTCGGTCCCGGGGGGAGGGAGGCTTCTCGAGGTGCTACGGGTGCAAGGTTCGTCCAGGGGGGTGCTGGTGTGGGTCGTCGCCGCGGTCCTTTGCGCCGGCCTGGCGGCGGCCGAGGCCCCGGATGCACTCAAGCACCTGGCGGAGCTCGGCGACGACGAGGCTTACGGGAAGCTGTGCCGCCTCGCCGACGGCGGAGACCCCCGGGCGCAGAACGTGCTGGGGGAGCTGTACCAGCACGGCGGCGGGGGGAGCGAGGGAAAGGCCAGGGCGCTGGAGTGGTACGCGAAGGCCGCGGAGCAGGACTACGTGCCCGCCCAGCACAACCTCGGGATGCTCTTCCTCGGGCGCGGCGGGTCGTCCGAGGCGCTGGCCAGGCAGTGGTTCGCGAAGGCGGCGGAAAGGGGCTACGCGCCGTCCCAGCTCCAGCTCGCCTCCCTGTGCACCACCGGCCGGACCGGGGCGAGGGACTACGTGGAAGGCCACAAGTGGCTGAGCGTGGCGGCGGCGCGGCTGGAGGGAGCGGAGCGCGACCGCATCGAGAGACTCCGGGAGGCCCTGGAGGCCAGGATGGGGGCGGAGGACCTGACGGTCGCCCGGGACCAGGCGCGCTTGTGGCTCGAGACCCACGCCTCGGGCCGCCCGTAGGGGCCTAGCGGCGGTTCCCCTCCACGGCGACCGGCGCGAAGACGATGACCCCGGTGGAGGGGTCGACGGAGTAGGCGAGGGCGCCCTCGTCCCGCGGAGGCGCCGAGGTGTAGCCGACGGTCCCCGGACCGGGGCGCGGCAGGAGCAGCAAGGCCGCGTTCAGAACGACGAGTGCCCCGAGGAACAGCCACAGCAAGATCGCCCGCAGCATGACCCCCTCCTTTCCAGACCCCTGAAATCCACAGCGAACCCGAAGGCAGCGAAAAGAATCGAGAAGGGCCAACCGACGCCCCGAGGCCGCCCCTGCAAGGAACGCTCCGAACCCGTCGCGCAACGCAGACCGGCTGGAAATCCCCGCTGGATGCGGACCGCGGGCGGCGACGGCGCGGGGTGGAAGGGGCGGAGGGGGAAATCCGTTGCCGCTTGTGGGAAAGCAATGGCCGCCCCGGTGGCGGCCGGTGCTCGCCCGGCGATCCCCCCGGTGGCTATCCCCCGGGACGCAGCGGCAGGACGACCGTGGCATAGGTGCCGTCGCCGGGGACGGGCCGCAGCTCGATCTCGCCTTGGGTCTTGCGGGCGATGAGGGCGGCGGTCGGCAGCCCGAAGCCGGCCCGGGTGGGACGGGAAGAGTAGAAGGGGGTGAACAGGTGCTCGGCCTCGGCGGGGTCGGGCACGCGGCCGTTGTTGTAGATCTCGACCCGCAGCGCCGAGGGCGGTGCGCCGACCGCCGAACCGATCACCCGGACGACGGGTTCGGGCGCTTCCCGGGCCGCCTCCGCGGCGTTGGCCAACAGGTGGAAGAACAAGACCTTGAGGAGGTAGGCGTCGGAGTCCAGCGGCTGTCCGACGGCTTCCTCGAGACGGAGGTCGACCGCGCCGCTCCAACCGGCCCGCCGCAGCCGGGCGAGAGCCTCTTCGAGGACCACCGGGAGGGAGCAGAGGCCGAACTCCGGCTCTCGCTGCAGGATGTCGATGTAGGTGCCGACGCTCTCGACCATGCCCTCGAGGCGCCCCGTCTCCTGGAGGACGGTGTCGAGGATGGACTGGATCGAGGCGTCGGCGGGGATCTTCTTCCGGGCGTTCCGGAGGAAGCCCCCG
>CAZGRT010000032.1:0-3219 GCA_964528225.1 uncultured Thermodesulfobacteriota bacterium
GTAGCCCCCACCCACGTTCGGTCTGACGTACGTGGGCAGTTCACCGGGAGGCTGCACCGTGAACCCGCCACCGACGCCCGGCGTCACGTAGGTCGGCAGTTCCCCAGGAGGCGACACCGTGTATCCGCCGCCGGTCCCCGGCGTGATATAGGTCGGGAGCTCTCCCGGTGGCTGGACAATGTAGCCGCCGCCCGTGTTCGGACGGATGTAGGTAGGCAACTTCCCCGGCCTGTCGACCGTGTAGCCACCGCCGACGTTGGGAGTCACGTAGGTGGGGAGCTCTCCGGGCGGTTGGACCACGTAGCCGCGGTCAGGGGTATCTGCCGGACTGGCGGGCTGCTTCGAAATGTAGATCTGCCCGAAAGCTGCCGGCGCGGCGAGCGTCGCAATGCCGAGGCCGAGCGCAAGCAGGGTGACCAGCACGTATCGGATCGTGGCTGCCATGACGGACCTCCGCTGCGCGGGTTGCCTTCGGGAAGCATACCGCGGAAGGAGGACGGATCCTGTCAGGCGGAGGCGATGCTACCGCAAGCCACGCGATAGGGCGAAGCCCCATCACGCTTGCAGGGCGACACCCCCTCCAGCACGACCGGGTCCCAGACGCCGGCACGTCGGGCCGCTCCGAGGGAAGGGGGCCGGGCCGCCTGGCGGGAAGGGGTCCTTTGCCAGAAACACAAAGCAGACATATGTCTATTTAGGGAACTTTTGTCGTGCGGAAAGCACTGCCGGTCTACTGCGGCTAGGCGGGTCAAGAAATCGTGGATAGTTCACAACATGCCGACATTACTGAACAATTCTTACTGCGGATAAAACTCCCTGCTCGGGGGATGGCTTCTGCGAGTCCCACGACCATGGGCTACAGGGGTGGCAGACTGTCAACTGTCTCGAGTGGTGACGGGAGGTGGGACTACGTTTCCCAACGAGAGAACATCCTGCCCGATGGCAGGGATGGGACAGCGAACAGGCCCCTCGGCTCACGGAGGGCGGTCTTGCTCGGTGGAGAGGTCGTCCGAAGGAAGACTACACGAAGACTAGCTAGCCAGCAGATCGCACCATGGAGATGAAATACAGCGCCAAGAATGCAGTAAGATGCTGATATAACTCAACAAAACTTGGTGAGCCGTGCTGGGATCGAACCAGCGACCGCCGGATTAAAAGTCCGGTGCTCTACCAGCTGAGCTAACGGCCCACCGGAAGGGTCTTCTTATATCGGTCGGCCCCGGAAGCGTCAACCGCACGGCAACCCGGGCGCCCGTGGCACACTCGAGATCAGGCGCTCCGCGGCCGGAAGGGGTTCTCGATCTCCAGCGTCTCCTCACGGCCGGGGCCGACGGAGGCGAGCACGACGGGGCAGCCGGTGACCTCGGCGATGAAGTCGAGGAGGCGCCGCGCGCTGGGGTTGAGGTCGTCGAGCGCCCGGGCGCCCGCCATGCTCTCCGACCAACCCGGCAGGCTCTCGTACACGGGCCTGCACCGGGCGAAGTCCTCGGCGCGGGGGGGGATGCGGTCCACGCGGCGGCCGTCGAGTTCGTAGGCCACGCACGCCTTCACCTCTTCGAGCCCCTGGAGCACGTCGAGCTTGGTGACCGCGAAGCCGGTCAGGCCGTTGAGGCGGCGCGCCTCCTTGAGGGCCACGAGGTCGATCCACCCGCAGCGCCGCGGGCGGCCCGTGGTGGACCCGAACTCGGCGCCGCGCTCCCGCAGCCGGTCGCCGCTGGCGTCGTGGAGCTCCGTGGGGAACGGCCCCTCCCCCACCCGGGTGGCGTAGGCCTTGGTGATGCCGATGACGGCGTCGATCTCGGTGGGGCCGATCCCCGCGCCGGTGCACGCGGCGCCGGCGACGGTGTTGGAGCTGGTGACGTAGGGGTAGGTGCCGTGGTCGAGGTCGAGCAGGGTCCCCTGGGCGCCCTCGAAGAGCACGTTCTTTCCCTCGCGCACCCACTGGTGCACCCGCCCGACGACGTCGCCGATGTACGCCCGAAGCCTCTCGCCCTGGGCCAGCAACTCGTCGGTGACCGCGTCCGGGTCGAAGGGCGAGGCGCCCAGGTGGGCAAGCACCGCGTTTCGCTCCTCGAGCAGGCACCGCAGCCGCTCCCGCAGGGCCTCGGGGTGGAGCAGGTCGCCCACGCGCACGCCCCGGCGGGCGGCCTTGTCCTCGTAGCAGGGCCCGATCCCCCGGCCGGTGGTGCCGATCTTCCGGCTGCCGGCCCGGGTCTCCCGCGCGATGTCGATGGCCTTGTGGCACGGCAGGATGAGGTGCGCGCCCGGGGAGACCACGAGGGAGGCGTCGGAGCGCAGCTTGCCCCGGGCCTTGAGCCCGGAGATCTCGCGCAGGAGCACCTCGGGGTCGACCACGACGCCGTTCCCGATGCAGCACACCGGCCCCTCGTGGAGGATTCCCGAGGGGATGAGGTGCAGGATGACCTTCTCGCCGCCCACCACCAGGGTGTGGCCTGCGTTGTTGCCGCCCTGGAAGCGCACCACCCCGTGGGCGTCGCGGCCGTAGATGTCGACGATCTTCCCCTTGCCCTCGTCGCCCCACTGGGCGCCGACCACGATCACGTTCGGCATTGCGTCACTCCTCGGCGATCCGCGCCGGAAGCCCCCGGAAGGGCAGGTCTTCCTGCCGGCCGGAGGCGAGATGCACGAGCCGGGCCGCGTCCCCGGCGAGGCCTTCCACGCCGAGCACCGCGGTCCAACCGAAACCCTGGGCCCTCGCGTGGGCCAGGGATTCATCCAGGGAGCGGCGGATCATGTCCCGGGCCGCCGGGATGCCCCGGCCCCGGAGGGCCCGGGCCAGCTCCAGCGCCTGGGAGCGGTCCGCCGCGTAGTTGACGATGAACACCCCGCGGGGTGCGGGCCGCCGCACGCCTCCCTGCAGCCGGAGGGCTTCGGTGACGGCCAGGAGGTCCAGCGAGAAGCCCGTGGCCGGGAGTTCCGGCCCGTACAGGCCGAGGAGACCGTCGTACCGTCCCCCGCGGCACAGGGGAGCCCCCCACTGGGGGACGAAGGCCTCGAAGATGACCCCCGTGTGGTAGTCGATGCCCCGGAGCTCCCCCAGGTCGATCGTGAGGTGCGCCGCCAGACCGTGGCGGTCCACGTATCGCACGACGGCCGCGAGGTTCTCCAGCGCCCGCCGGCTGTGCTCGGTCTCCACCAGCGTGGAGGCCCGGTCCAGGACCTCCACCCCGCCGGCCAGGAGGGGCAGCTCGGCGAGCA
>CAZGRT010000033.1:0-6757 GCA_964528225.1 uncultured Thermodesulfobacteriota bacterium
CCTCGGGCGTGGCCGAAGAGCTCGCTCTCGAGGAGTTCGCCGGGGATGGCCCCGCAGTTGACGGCGAGGAAGGGGCCCCCGGCCCGGGGGGACTCGGCGTGGATCGCCCGGGCGAAGAGTTCTTTCCCGGTCCCCGACTCGCCCTCCAGGAGCACGGTGGCGTCCGTGCGTCCGGCGCGGCGCACCTTCTCGAAGAGGCGCTGCATGGCGGCGCTCCGCCCCAGGATCTTTCCCTGGAGGTTCCCGTGGTGGCGCTCCTGGCGGAGCGTGCGCACCTCGTCGAGGAGCCCCTTGATCTCCAGGGCCCGGGTCACCGCGTGTAGCAGTTCCTCGGGGAGCAGCGGCTTGCGCAGGTAGTCGAACGCGCCCTGCTTCATCACCTCGATGGCGGAGTCCACGGAGGCGTGGGCGGTCAGGACGAGGATCTCGGTGTCCGGGTGCTCCTCCTTGACCGCGCGCACCAGGAGCTCTCCGCCCTTGCCCCCCATGACGAGGTCGGTGATCACCAGGTCGAAGGGGGCCGACCGGAGCCGCTCCTCGGCCTCCTCGGCCGAGCGGGCGCACTCCACCGCGTGCCCCTCGGCCGTGAGGAGGCGCCGCAGGAGATCGGTCATGCCCGCCTCGTCGTCCACCACCAGGATCCGCGTCGCCTCGGTCATGTCCCGGTCTGCCCTCCTCAGCCCGAGAGGTGGGGCTCGGCCCACCACGGCTCGAAATGGTAGGGGACGGGCTCCCCGTCCAGGCGCACCCGGGCTCCGGCGTTGTCCACGGGCACCACCAGGGCGCACCCGGACCCGCTCTCCGCCTGGCGGCGCTGCCAGGCGTCCCAGACCTCGGGCCGGCAGCTGAGGGCGAAAACGGCGGGGCCCACCGAGCTCATGCCCACGATCTCCGCGCCCTCGTTCCGGAGCTGCCCCATGGTCTCGTAGATCTCCCGCCCGTCCGAGCCGTGAAGGCAGCATTCGGCGTGCTTCGAGCCCATGGCGGTCAGGTCCCAGATGACGGCGCCGATGGCCTCGCCGTCGCCCCGGATCATGGCGGGCAGGAGGTCCATGAGGATCCGGAACGCCTTCTTCTCCCCGTCCCGCCGGTCCAGGGCCCGTGCCCGGGTGAGGAGGGCCTCGGCCTCGGGCTCCCCGGAGGAGACCTTGGGTGCGAGGCGGGGCACCAGCAGCAGCGCCCGCATCCGCTGCGGAAGCGCCACCCGGTAGACCAGTTCGCAGCCGTCCGTGGCCAGACTCATCCCCCCGTGGATCCCCAGCATGGCGCCCACGTTGGTCTCGAAGCCCTTCACCAGGCGGTCCGGCTCGCCGGGGGCTTCTTCGCAGTAGTTGTGGGCGACGAGCTTGCGCACGTCGCGCAGGGTGAGGGGACGGCCCAGGATCTCGTTGAGGGCCACGGCCGGGGCCGTGAGGGTCCCGATGGAGGACCCCAGCCCCATGTGCCTGCGTCCGTGGTCGGCCACGTCCAGGTCGAGGCCTCCCTCGAACCCGGTGATCTCGCGGAAGAGGTGGACCAGGTGGCGCGCCATGGCCGGCCGTGTGCCCCCGGCTTCGGACCGAAGCCCCCCGACCGCGGTGACCCGGGCGCGGGAGTGCAGGGCCACGGCGAAGCCCACCCCGCCTCCCCCGGGGCGCCCCACGCCGAAGCGGTTCATGTCGGTCACCGAGGCGTGGAGCCTCGCCGGCACCTCCACCTCGCAGGCGGTGCCGACCGTGCACGGGGTCGCCGCCCGGGCTCGCCCGCCCCACGCCTCGGGTCTCACCAGCGCCCCGGCGTCGCCGGGGGGGAAGGAGACGAGCCGCGCCTCCTCCTTGGGGGGGCCCTTCCCCCCGGGGGAGGGCCCGCTGCGGGTCCTTCGCGCCGTCACGGCCGCGCGCCTAGCGTTCCCCGGCGCGACCCTGCGGGCCGTCCTGGAACTCCCCGGGTTTCTGTTCTACAGTCACGGCGAGGCCTCCCCAGGCTCGGGCGCGGGCACGGTGTTCGCCGACGGGTGGGAAACGCGGTTTGCGTGCCGGCCGCGCCCGCGGCGCCCTCGGACCCCGCCCCTCTCCGGGAGGCATCGGAGCCGCCCCGCGAGAGGGTCTCGGGTCGATCCTTTGGTCAACGATAGCACGTCCGGGAGACCCGGAGAAAACGGGAGTTGTCGAGTGCGCGAAGGCTTCGCCGACGGCCTCGGTGCCGCCCTGCTGGAGGGGGTCCGAGAGGGCGTGATCCTGGCCGGCGCCGGCGGGGAGATCCACACCTTCAACCCGGCCGCCGAGGTGATCACCGGCCGAACCTGCGGCGAGGTCGTCGGGTCTCGGTGCGCCCAGGCTCTCGGGTGCTCGGAGCAGGGCGGCTGCCCCTGGGAGCGGCCCCCGCCCGGGAGGACCTGGGCGGAACGGTTCTGCCGGGGAACCCGGGCTGACGGCAGGCCTCTGGCGCTCCGCGTGCGCGCCCGCGCGCTTTTCGACGGGGCGGGCCGCCCGGCGGGGATGCTGGCCGTCTTCTCGGAGGCCTCCCTCCAGGAGAACCTGCAGAAGAAGCTCGTGGCGTACGAGAGGCTGGCGAGCCTCGGGGAACTGGCCACTTCCCTGGTCCACGAGGTCGGCAACCCGGTTGCGGTCATCCTCGGGTTCGCCAGCCTGCTGATCCAGGAGGAGGGCCGGGACCCGGAGGGCGAGATCCGGGAGCGGATCTACCGGGAGGCCGAGCGGTGCCGGGCGATCGTGGGGCAGTTGCTCGACTACGCCCGCTCGTCCCGCCACTCGTCGCGGCCCATCCCCCTCAACCTCGGCGACGTGGCGCGGGAGACCGTCCAGCTCCTGAGCTACCGCATGAAGCGGCAGGGGGTAACGTGCGAAATAGACTGGGAAAACGGAACACCGCTCGTCGAGGCGGACCCCGGGGAGATGAAGCAGGTGCTGCTCAACGTCCTGCTCAACGCGGTGGAGGCGATGGGGCAGGGGGGCGCCATCGCCGTCACGGGCCGCCGGATCGAGCGGGAGACCACGGTGGGGGGCGACTCGCTCCTGAGTCCCCGCGCGGAGGTGGTCTCCCGGCCGTGGGTCGAGGTCCGGGTGGAGGACCAGGGGCCGGGGCTGGGTTCCACCGAGCCCGAGCGCCTCTTCGAGGCCTTCTACACCACCAAGGAAAAGGGGGGAGGCCTGGGCCTCGCCGTGTGCAAGCGCATCTTCGTCGCCCTGGGCGGGGAGATCTTCCTGCAGAACCGGCCCGAGGGTGGCGCCCGGGCCGTGCTCCGGCTCCCCGGATGGGGCAGCGAGGACTCCTGACCCGGTAGCCGGGACGCCCCTCGTTCCCCTCACCGCGGGGAACCGTACAGGCTCTCCCGCAGCGAGGCGACCACGGGCGCCACGCGGTCCGGGCGGAGTATGGGGCAGACGGGGCGCCACCGCTCCCAGGGCCCGAGGAGGTCCTCGTAGGGGTTGCCGCAGGCCCGGGAGGCGAAGACGCGACACCCCGGTGTGCGCCGGCCCGCCACGGCTCCGAGCAGGGCGAGGAGCTCGTCCCGGCGCTTCGCGTCCTCGGTGTGGAAGATGAGCGCGAAGGTCTCCCGGTCCGCCCGCCCCTTCCCGAACTTGCCGTAGACGTACTCCCCGGGGTGGGCCTCCGAGAAGTCGCGCAGCAGCTCCAGGCACTCCTCCCGGCTCCGGGTGACCGCGGTCACCTTCCAGCAGTCCCAGGCCTCGCGAAGCTCGACGGCAGCCGGCCCGGCCCGCAGCTGCTCGAGCAGCCCCGTCAGGCAGGGGAGGCAGCGGGCGTGGAGGCGCTCCTTGGTGCGCAGGAGGCGGGGATGGGTCTCGAAGCTCACCCATCCCTCGCGAGAGGCGTGCCGTCCAAGGTGGACCGTCATGGGATCGATCCCGGCGCGGTCCGTCGGTTCAGGTCCGCGACCGCTCCCCCCCGATCACGGCCAACTCACCCCCGTTCCACCGCCGGAACAGGTCGTGCTCGATGCGCAGGGCATCCAGCACCTTCCCCACCGTCTGGTCGACGATGTCCTCCACGGTCTTGGGCCGGTGGTAGAACGCGACCATGGGAGGCAGGATCACGGCGCCCAGGTCGGCGCAGCGCCGCAGGATGTCCAGGTGCCCCTTGTGCAGGGGGGTCTCGCGGAAGAGCAGCACGAGGTTGCGCCGTTCCTTGATCGTCACGTCCGCGGCGCGGACGAGGAGGTTCTCGTTGTAGGAGTTCGCGATGGCCGAGGCGGTCTTCACCGAGCACGGGGCTACGACCATGCCGTCCGTGAGGAAGGACCCGCTGGCGATCGCGGCCCCCACGTCGTTCACGTCGTAGCAGCGGTGGGCCAGTCGCTGCACCTCCTCGGGGGTCCAGTCGCTCTCCAGCGCGAGGTTGCGCCGGCTGGCGTGGGAGAGCACCAGGTGGGTCTCAACGCCCAGTTCCGCCAGCACCTGGAGGAGCCGGATGCCGTACTGCGGGCCCGTGGCCCCGGAGATTCCGACGACGATGCGCTTCTTAGCCATGGGGTCTCCTCCCGGACAGCAGGGCCCGTGCCGTAGCGAGGGCGTGGGGGGGGATCTCGGCCCGCTTCCGTCCCCGGAGGCGCTCGTACCCCGTCGCGTCGACGGCGAGTTTCGCCGTCAGGAAGGGCCGGGGGCACGAGGGATCGATCGGCTGGCCCCTGAGGCCGCCGAGCACGATGACGTCCCGGTCGGGCTGGCTCCGGGTGATCACGGACCACTCCACCTCCGCAGGGTTCGCGGGGTCCACGTCCTCGGCGACCGCCACGACCTTCTTTACCATGGGGAGCGCGAGGAGGTGCACGAGCAGGCTGCGCACCTGCTCCGTCGGCGCGTCGGCCACCCGCACCACCAGGCTGGAGCCGAAGGTCGAGGGGACGAAATGGAGGGCCTGTGCGAAGGGGAAGAGCTCCCGGGTGCGGGGCGCGGTGGAAGCCTCCGCCACGATGCCCAACAGCAGGTCGCCCTCCGGTCCCGTGGGCAGCAGGGCGTGGTACACGGGGTCGGTCCGGTGGGCCAACCTCTCCACCCGGAAGGTGGGGGTGCTGGGGAAGGTGAGGGAGTAGCCCCCGATCTCCCCGAGGGGGCCGTCTTCCCGCTCGTCCGCCGGATCCAGTTTCCCCTCGAGCAGGAACTCGGCCCGGGCTGGGACCTCGATGCCGGTCGCAGGGCCCGGGGCCACCTCCACCGCCTCCCCCCGCAGTCCGCCGGCCAGCGCCAGCTTGTCCGCTCCTGGGGCGCCCTTGAGCGCGAAGGCCGCGAAGGTGAGGGGCTCCAGGCCGATCGTGACAGCCACGGGCATCGGCTCGCCGCGGTCCTTGTGGCGGGCGTAGAGGGCGGCGAGGGGAGGGTTCAGGAGGGCCATCCCGAGCTCCCGCGCCCCCCGGACCTCCATCCGGTGTATGCCCCGGGCCACGGCGCCCGTGTCCGGGTCCCGGGCGGAGACCACCCCGGTCGTGAGGAAGGGTGCCGAGTCGCCGGCGTAGTGGGTGAAGACCGGGAGGATCCCGGTGAGGGGCAGGTCGTCCGCGGCCCTTTGCTCGAGGACCGGGGCTTCCTCCGCCAGTCGGTGCGGCAGCGGGTGAGCGAGGCGGCGCCCGAGTTCCGCCGGCACGTCCTCCTCCGCCGCGTCCAGGGCCCAGGCCAGGGCCTCCCGGCCGTAGATCACGTTGCCGACGGCCTGTGCGGAGCTCCCCTTCAGGCGCGAGAAGCGGACCGCGCCGCTGCCGCGACGGCCGGCCTCCGACAGCACCGCGGATGCCTCGTGCACCGGGGAGATCTCCTCGTCCACCTCCAGGAGTCTGCCGCGGTCCCGGTACGCCGCCAGGGCGTGCCGCAGGTCCCGGAACGCCAAGCCGCGTCCCCTACCGCCACTCCGCCGGGATCTTGTCGACGAACTCCAGGACCTCGATCGACCAGGGCTTCCCCACCCACTGCCCCCGGCCGAGGCGGGGCCACAGTCGGTCGCGGTAGCGCTCCGGGTCGTCGGAGATCCGGGCGCGGACGCACTTGCAGCAGTACTTGGCCCGCCCGGGGGTCAGGTCGCGGACGGTCATTTCGATCTCGGTGTCGAGCTTCGCGTCCTTCAGGTCGGTCAGGATGAAGGTGTCGTATTCGTGCATGGCGGAGTTCCTCTGTGGTTGTTGGTTCTTCGTTCTTGGTTGTTGGCTGTGAACCAATGACCAAGAACCACGAACGAACGACGAGCTCGAAATCTCAATCCTTGAACCCGTAGTTCTTCCAGTTGTCCAGCACCTTCTTCTTTACATCGTCGGGGTACACCTTGTCGAAGGAGACCATGATCGGGATGTCGCCCTTCTTCCAGTTGAGCGGCGTCAGGCAGTCGAACAGCACCTTCGAGCCCTTGCCGATCATCCGCTCCTCGATGGACGCGAAGGGGTTGAGCGGAGTGCCCGCGGAGTTCTTGTACACGTGGATGCCGTCCACCGGGTGGCACTTGGTGCACAGCGCGTGGATCACCTTGTCCTTGTCGTAGATGTCGGTCTCCTCGTCCACCACCACGGCCATGTGGAACCACGGCCCGAGCTTGCTGCCGAAGATCAGCTGGGCGATCTGGCTGGCGATGCCCGCGTAGGCGTGGCGCGTGCCGACCACCACCAGGTGGTGGGTGGACTCGGGCCACATGTACACGCCGGTGATCGGGATGAAAGGAGAACGCACATAAGCAGCAGAAGATCGGACTAGAAGCATGGTGGAGAGAGCAACAATTAGAGGAACAGCACAGGAAAAGCTGAATACCCTCACACGCGCAT